>NZ_JAMYRC010000052.1:0-42327 GCF_040321205.1 Mesorhizobium sp. M0496
GATCGATGCTCCAGCGCGAACGGCCCCGAGGGCAGGCAATCCCCCTGCCCGATGGTGAGAACCGCTGGTTCACCGTCATTGACGGACACGACAACGGCAATCAGCTCCGCTTCGACTTCTTTGGCCTTGGCGGCGGCCCTACCGTTGCGTGTTGCTTTTGGGCGATCGTCCATGGTTGCCTGGGTTGGGCAGAGTTTTCCCTGCGAAACATCCTAATCGATTTAACCAGCGTGTAACAGGCCATTTCGCCTGTCAACTCGGCTGCTCTATGAAAGGCTTAGACCTTCGGTCTACACTCGGCATGTTTCAGAAGCGACGTTCGCGCACCTGACCCTGGGGCAGCACAAGTAAGCCGCGCTCGGCGGTCCGAGAGGCTCTGCCATTGTGGAGTGACCGGGGCCTCAAGTAACCCTGCACGGGGGCGGGAATCCTCGAAGATAGCGGGCGCCGGCTACGTGGCTCGACCCCACGTATTATTGGCAGAGATAGAGCTGCTATTCACCTCAAAAGACCGGGCAAAGCTTTGTCATTCGCGGTGCTGCCTTTCAATGACACGGCAGAACTCGGCGAAAATGCGACGCGGGGGATTGACTTCCCCTTATAGTCACTCGGATTATAATCGAACGCTCATAAAAGCCACGCTTCCGTCAGCGCCCAGGAGAAAAGTGAGCGGGGGCGGCGGTCGCTGATCTGCGCTTCGAGCGTTTTCCGCGGTGTAATCACACGATTGAGTTCGTGCTCGGATCAGCGATTGAGCCTGTGCACAATCCAAGCATTAACGTGCGCGAAGCGTGTTTGGCCGCCGTTATGTACAGTTTGTCCGAGTAGAAATGTGCAGTTGTCCAACTGTTAGTCCATAAAAGTGACATAAAAGCAACTTCTGATTAAATATCGTCTGAGGAATGCATTTATACGTTGCCTAATTGGGATAAAGCGCTCTTTCCATTCTTAATGATCAAAAGCGGCTCCAGCGCTGGTCCAGCCCCGTTGCTGCCAATGGGTTCAAACCCGATCGCTTTGAGGTCGCAAGTTCGCTCACCATCCGAAATCAACGCAGGACATAGCTGTTCGCCGAAACTTGAAGGGAGAGAGGGGTGTATCAGGGAAAGCCACGCACGGTCGGATTGAGTGAAAATTGGACGCCGATCTGGAGTGCGCCCCTCGGGCCGGACAGGATGAACAAGCAGAATTGACTTGGAAGCCGGGCTTTCGAAGGATGGAAGCCCATGGTGACTTATCGCACGCACAGCATCGAGTTCAAACGTCAGGTAGCACAGGAGTTCCTGTCCGGCGAGACGCTGCATGGTCTCGCCAAGCGGCACGAACTGCCGCGTAACCTGATCCGCATCTGGGTTCAGAAATACGAGGCTGGCTCCTTCGACGAAGACGTGGCGGCGGCCGACACTATGCAGACCTATGAGGCGCGGATCGCAGCGCTGGAGCGGCTGGTAGGCCGGCAAGCCTTGGAAATTGAGTTTCTAAAGGGGGCTCTGAAAAGCGCACCACGTCCGAGAAGCGGGACTACATCCGTGATCACCGGCCCGGCGATGTCTCCATCGCTGAAGGATGCCGGCTGATGGGGATCGCGCGATCAACCTACTACGATCAGCCCGAAACCGCCGTGGATGACACAGCGCTCGTCGAGACGATGGGTGAGATCTCCGACAGCTTCGAAGCTTACGGCTATCGCCGCATGCAGGCGGCGCTGCGGCAGCGCGGCATCGTCGTCAACCACAAGAAGGTCAGACGGTTGATGCGCGAGCACGATCTGCAGCCCAGGATCAGGCGGCGCTTCATCGCCACTACGGACAGCGATCACGAGTTGCCGGTCTTCCCGAACTTGGCGAAGAACGTGACACCCGACGGCCCGAACCAGCTCTGGGTGAGCGACATAACATACGTGACGATTGCGGTGGGCTTCGTCTACGTTGCAGTCATTTTGGATGCCTGGTCACGCAAGGTCGTTGGTTACGCCATCGGTCGGTCGATCGACGCGCGCTTGACCGTTGCAGCATTGAAGGCGGCAATCGAACGACGAAAACCCCCGCCGGGCTGCGTCCATCACTCGGACCGAGGCTCGCAATATGCCGCACTCCTCTACCGCAACGTTCTCGCCGAGCACGATCTTATTGGATCGATGGGCCGGCGCGGCAATCCCTACGATAATGCGAAAGCGGAAAGCTTCATGAAGACGATGAAGGTCGAAGCCGTCTATCCGATGGCCTACGAAACCTTCGCCGACGTCGCTGAGGACCTTCCCCGCTTCATTGATGAGGTTTACAACACCCGCCGATTGCACTCAGCGCTCGGCTATCTCAGCCCGCAACAGTTCGAGGACCAACACGCCCGGCAGATGGTCAAAACTGCGGCTTGACCTTGTCCGGTCCGAGGGGCGCACTCCAATCGAGGGTCAGTTTTGGAAGCCGTTTGACACCCGAGGTTCGCAGGCGTCTGGCGCGCTATCGATGATTTTGGTGAAGGCGCCTTTAGTTGACGCCTTTCGATACTCAGGTCGCGGCCATCGACATAAGATGGATTGATTGGGGCACGGGCGAAGCTAACTCAAGATTTTCACTCTTGGTCGAATTTCAACATCCGCTGAAACCGCCACATTTT
This sequence comes from Mesorhizobium sp. M0496, assembly GCF_040321205.1. Taxonomy (NCBI): domain Bacteria; kingdom Pseudomonadati; phylum Pseudomonadota; class Alphaproteobacteria; order Hyphomicrobiales; family Phyllobacteriaceae; genus Mesorhizobium; species Mesorhizobium sp. M0496. The sequence goes on from NZ_JAMYRC010000052.1 coordinate 2,617, forward strand.
GTGAAATTGCGATTGACATATTTCAGTAGGTCAGCCATTTTCAGCGGATGCTGAAATCGGGCGACTCATTGAAAAGCATTGAGCATCAAGCTGCGGACGCTCTGCGGGCCGTCTTAAACGATATTCCGCCCGTTTCCATCGAGAATGTAGAGGTTGAAGCCGACGCTTTCGATCGCGAAATCGATATTCTTGCGTATATCAGCGCCTTCGGGCGCACACATATTCTCGTCTGTGAGGTCAAGTCGAGCGGACAGCCGCGCCACGTTCACTCGGGCCTACTCCAGGTGCGAAGGGCGGTAAACCACATAGGAAAAGGCGCAATTCCTGTGTTCATTGCGCCCTTTCTTTCTCCAGAAGCACAGGCTCTTTGCCAGGAAGAAAATGTGGGCTTCCTCGATTTCGAGGGAAATTGCCGGCTCGCTTTCGACGGCATATTTATTGAGCGTAAGGTTCCGACCCGACCCGCAATCGAACGCCGCGAGTTGAAGTCGATCTTCAAACCGAAGTCCGCGCAGGTTCTGAGAGTGATGTTGCGCGATCCACACCATCCCTGGCGCGTCACCGAGCTTGCGGAAGCAGCCGGTGTCAGTCTCGGCCACGTCAGCAATGTCCGCGCTGCGCTTGTGGATCGGGAGTGGGCGAAAATCGGCGACGATGGCATGTCGCTTTTTCGGCCGGCAGCGGTTCTGGACGCTTGGCGGAACTCTTATGAGCCGCCAGCGGGTGATCGCCAAACCTTCTACACTACCTTGCACGGCAAAGCGTTCGACCAGGTCGTTCGCGATGTGCTTGGTGCGTCGAATCGAATTGACCGAGCGATCCTCGCATCGTTCTCGGCAGCGCAATGGATTGCGCCATATGCTCGGGTAGGCAGCCAGTTCTTCTACGCAGATAGCGGAGGTCTCGACCGTCTGCGGCATGCCCTCAAGCTGTCGTCGGCGGCGAAGGGTGAAAACGTTGTGATCACGATCCTGAAGGATGAAGGGCCACTGCTTGATACAATCGAGCCGGCGCCCGGCGTCGTTTGCACAAGTCCTGTTCAAACTTACCTTGATTTGGTGATATCCGGGGAGAGGGGACAGGAAGCCGCTGACCATTTGCGGCAGGAGAAATTGCAATGGCTCCAGTAGTACCGCCCGATCCGCAATCGGCCGCCGACTACGACGACCGCACCACCGCGGCCGTGAAATCGGTTCTACTGGAAATTGGTCAGATACTCGGCAGTTTCAAAGGCAAGTTCGCCGTGATTGGCGGCGCGGTGCCTTGGCTCCTCCTAGAAAACGAAGAAATGCCGCATGTCGGAACTCTCGACGTCGATCTAGGCCTCGATACCGAGGCACTTGGAGATGGCGAATACGCCCGACTTGTCGAGGCACTTATGGGGAATGGGTATGAGCAGCGTGACGATCACCGTCTGTTCCAGCTTGTTCGGACAGTGCCTGTCGATGATGGTGGAGGTCCGATCGATGTGGTTGTCGACTTCTTGCGTCCTTTCGACGCCGTCTTCACAAAGAACAAACCGCCGCTGATCGAGCATTTTGCCGTGCAGCGGGCATCGGGTGCCGAATTGGCCTTACGCTTTTACAACCTCGTTGCGATTTCGGGCGAGATGCCGGATGGAGGCGCGAACCACGTCAACATCGCCGTCGCATCGATCCCCGCCCTCCTCGCAATGAAGGGCTACGCAATCGAGAACCGCCTGAAGAGGAAGGATGCATACGACATCTATTACTGCGTTCGAAACTATCCAGGTGGCCCCGATGCACTTGCCGCGGATTGCGAGCCGGTTCTCGCTCACAAGGAAGGCAAAGAGGGCTTCGGGTTTATTGCCGGCAAGTTCGAGGCGGTTGATAGTTTTGGCCCCACTAGCGTCCGCCAGTTCGTGCAGGACACCCAAATTCTCGGGGAACGCACCGCCGAACAATGGCAGCAGGATGCATTTGGTCAGGTCGATGCGTGGCTCCGTGCACTTGGCTGGAGAGAGTAGGTGACCGCGCTGCTGCCGTTCCTCGCTAGCAATTTTTCTTTTGGGAGTGCAGCGGGGTTGAAGCGCGTAGCTGAATATCCTGAATGCTACAATGACCGTCTATTTTATCACTGAATTGGACAACAGCCTTGCCGGCCGTCTTTATGTGAAGGTCGGACGCTCGCAGGCGGTCGATCGCCGCATAGCCAACCTGCAGACTGGCAATCGGCGTAGAGTTGCGTTGATGGGAGAAATTCGGACCGGATCGATTTCCGAAGACCGCGTGGTCGAACGGCGGTTGCACCTCATATTCGACCACAAGGCAGATTCGGGAGAATGGTTTTTCCTGTCGGCAGACGACGTTATTTCTGCCCTGAAGCTCTTTTCATCGAGGGCTTACATCTCTGTCGGACAAGATGCCTTTGAGATCATTTCCTATGATAGGGACGCGGTTCCGGAATATGCTAGTCCATGGCTATGGGGCGAACTCGACTGCTATGAATTCTGTCCCAACTGCGGGTGGGCGGGTGGCTGGACCTACAGCGAGAACCATGGTGGCGACGTGTGCCTTGAGTGCGGGGTCTCGGAACGCACGTACGATGCTGATGATCAAGTCTAGCAGGATATACGCTACGAGCATACCGACCTGGGAAGCCGATGGTGGCCTCGTCCCCACTCGAGAGCTTGACCAGGAATGGTCTTGACGTTTGGCCGGCCGGTGCAGGTCGGACTCGCCCCGCACTAGCGGAACCGCGGCCGTTTAATTGCTATCGTCGGTGTCGGTACCAAAGTGGAGGGTTGGGCCGGTTCGGGCCGACTGACCGCGGCGCAGAAGGACCGAACAACTCAAGCTAGTATTGCGAAGAAATAGATGAAACAAATCCTGTGCGCATTGTTTCAAACCGATGCCCAACGTCTTGCGAGTAACATTTCTGGGTGGGGATCGGATGGCTGAACAGAGGGTGGGGCGGTATCGACTGATCCGTCGGATCGTAGGTGGGGACGCCAAGAGAGGAGTTCCTGATCTGTGGCAGGCCGAAGATGCTGGAGACCTATACTACGTCAAGCTCTGGAATAAACCCGTAGGAGACAGCTCCGCGATCCAGGCGCTCTGGAACCGCGAAGTTCGGGGGCTTATGCGGCTTCAGGGCTATCCTGGCGCCTCAGAGCTATTCGTCAAGCTTCGAGATCTTGACGCTGACGACAAACACTTCTTCGCTGTCCTCGACGGCGGTTCAATGGAGCAATCCGAAAACAACAACTCTAGTCCAACGCTAGTCGATCAAACATTCAATGACGCAGGGGGCCTATGGCGAGGAAATCGCGCTTCGATGTTGCATTCGCCGATCTGCATAGCGAATTCAAGGCGCGCACGAAGCGGCGTTTTCTCGACGATATTCGAGACCAGCTCGAGGAAGATCCCGAAATGGTGGAGATCCTTCGGAAATGGCGTGCCGCGCCACGCCTCTTCGCGGTATCATTCGATCGGTGGACAAATGACAATACCTTTTCCTATGGCTATTTCGCCCTCGTACTAGTCGCCCTCGACGCCATCGCCGGGGGCGCCGGTATCTACAAGCCGGTCAACCAACTTCGGGTGCTGCGTTGGAACGGCACAACGGCGGATATTCTGACCGTGCTTCGCTACCTCATACGGCTGAATCCCCAAATCCGTGCGCGTCGGTTGCTAGTCCTTCCTTATCCCTCTCCACCTGTCGGCCGGCGGATCGATCGAGCCATTTACCGTCGATGACCGCGATGAGGCCGAAGGCGGCATTTCGTACACGGCGTCCCAGCCGGATCAAAACGTTCGATGCATCGCCGCACCGGCGCGTGCAATTGCATATTCCGATTCATAGGATCAAGCTTCTTGTGGGTGGCGCCGCCCAGACGAGCATGGCAACATTGCGAAAATCCATGCCTCAGCCCGGCGCTTGCCGTGGGATCCTTTGCCGCCCGCGAACACAGTCGCCCGGAAATGGAGCGATTGCGGCTGGCATTTGATCAGTCAGCGGCAAACGCTGCCGCGAGTTCAGAGTAGTCTAGGTAGCACTTTGGGCCGTTCCCCTCGAACGGGCTCGCGAGTTCGAACCAAATATCCGTCGTCCCATGTTCATGATTTGTGCCTCGAAAGTCGCATAATGGCAGTCCGGAACCGCACTGCCATCGCCATGCAGCCATGTCTTTCCATCAGCCGCAGCCTAACCGGTCCCTCAACGCCAGAACACCACAGCCGCTATTCTTGACAGTCGCCTTATAAGTTATAAGTTAACACAGACTTTGGGCAGGGGACGCGTCACAGCGTTTGTTCGTGTCTGCGGAGTGCGCGTCTCGTGACCCTCACTACCTAGCTTGGAAGTCTATTTGTGGGCCGTCGAATGATGAGCAGCATCGCCGGGGGGCGTCGAGGGTTAACAGTGATATTTTCGCATAGCCGAATGCCGCAGTTCCACGATAAGAATTTTTCTGTGGCTCCACCTGACAATGGGTGTCTTCGAAGCTTACGATCGCAACGCCACTGGATGCCCGGGTTTCAACATCATCAAAGACTGTGTCTTGTCAGCGCCGGACCGCCGCGGTTCGTCGAGGCCATGACGCTTCGGGCGTGCTGGAGCTTGGTTTTCAGCGCGACTTACACTGACTGAACGCGGCGCAGGCTGCGTGCTCCGACATGCCTTTATCCGACCACCGGCGGCGCCACGCCCGTGAACACGATCGACGCGCGCAGTGAGCCACCCCACCGTGGGCGGGACCACAACCGAATTGCGCGAGCCTTGCTGGAAGCGTGACAGCGCAACCTGGCTCGTTGGGCCAATCATTCATAAGGCTGAACCATGAGAGAAAAAGAGAGTGTCTATGTCGTAACCGGCGGCACGCATGGCATCGGCGCCGCCTGTGTCCGGCGCCTTGCCGAGCAGGAGAACGCGGCCGTCGTCTTCACGGGTCGCGACGAGGCTGCCGCACGAGAAATCGTATCCAGCCTCGCCAATGCACATTTCATCGCCTGTGATGTGCGCGACGAAGCCCAATGCCGAACGGTCATCAATACCGCGATGATGCTCGGTAACGGAAGGATAGCCGGATTGGTCAACAACGCCGGCATGACGGGGCGAGGGGCTTTTGAGACCGCCACCCTGAGCGATTGGGACGAGATCATGAGGGTGAATGCGCGCTCGTCGTTCGTCTTCACCAGCGCGGCGCTGCCAGGCCTGCGCGCGGCGCGCGGATCGGTGGTGATGATGTCATCGGTGGCCGGGCTGATGGGCGAGGAGGGTCTGGCCATCTACTCGGCCTCCAAGGCCGCGCTGATCGCCTTGACCTTGTCGCTGGCATTGGAGATCAGCGACGTTCGCTTCAATGCCGTCTGCCCCGGCCAGATCGCAACAAGGATGATGACGGGCACGCTAGCCATTCCTGGCCGCAGGGCTCTGCTGGAAAGCCGCATTCCAGTGGGTCGATTGGGAACTCCCGAAGACGTCGCCGAGGCCGTGGCCTGGCTGCTGTCGCGCGCTTCATCCTTCGTCAACGGCATCGTCATGCCGGTCGACGGCGGCGAGGGCGCGGGATTGAAGACGCTCACCCTGCCTGAAATTAGCACCAGCGTATGAAAGCCTGTTGACTTATAACTTATAAGTAGTACGGTGGCGATGTGAATGAGCGACAGCGCGGACGACCCCAAGGCGCATTCGCCGAAAAGGTGACTTCCACGCATCGGCAGATATCTCTGCTCCCAAGGCAGACCGGGGAGCCGGCGAATTCGTCGGCTCCCCACCCGGGAACACACGAAACAAATGGGGAATCACATGACCAAGACTCGCGCTTTCCAATCCATGCTCGCGGCGGCTTTCGTCACCAGCGTGGCCGTCCTGCCCAACGCCGCCCAAGCCAAGGATTGGTGGCCCTTCAAGATCAACGCGGCCAAAGGCGGCGATCTGAAAAAAGTCGAGGCACTCGACTATGTGCCGCTGGAAAAGGCCGAGAAGCCCTGGAACCTGTGCGTCTTGTTTCCGCACCTCAAGGACAGCTACTGGGTCTCGGTCGACTACGGCATCGTCGAAGAAGCAAAGCGCCTGGGTGTCAAAGTGACGGTCCTGCAGGCCGGCGGCTATGACGCACTGCCAAAGCAGCTGTCGCAATATGACGATTGCGTCGCATCCGGCGCCCAGGGCATCCTCGTCGCCGCCATCTCGGAAGCCGGTCTGGCGGCCAAGCTGAAGGAGGGCGACGCCAAGGGTCTTGTCCAGATCGCCGTCGCCAATCCGATCCTGGAAACCCCGATCACCGCGCGCATCACTCCCGATACCTACCAGAAGGGTTTTCAGGAGGGTGAGTACCTCAAGAAGTATCTCGGCGACAAAAAGACGACCGCGATCGGCCTGCCGGGTCCGCAGGGATCGGGCTGGGCTGAGAGCTATATGGCGGGCTTCCGCGACAGCACCAAAACCGGCAACATCAAGCTAGCGGCCGAGCTCTATGGGGAGCCCGGCGTTCCGCAGAGCCTACGCCTCGTCGAGGACGCGTTGCAGACCTATCCCGATCTCAATGTCATCTGGGGCGGGGCCGCGGCGGCGGAAGCGGCCGTCAGTGCCGTCGCCGACGCCGGCCGCGACGATGTCGTGATCATGTCGTCCTACGAGAACCAGACGATGCTGAAGCTGGTCAAGGAAGGCAAGGTGCTTGGCTTTGCCGCCGAGTATCCGGTCATGATGGGCCGCATCAGCGTCGACCTCGCGGTGCGCGCCTTGGAAAAGAAGGACTATGAAAAGATTCTGCTGGTCGCGCCGGGCATCGTGACCAAGGACAACGTCGACAAGATCGACCCGACGCAGATTTTCGCGCCCGATGGGTGGAAGCCTGAATTTTCGGTACAATAGTCGCATCTACGATGGGCGGTAGACCTCGGCCTTGGCCTGCCGCCCTTTTTGCTTCGAGTTCGGTGGTGTCAGCGATGCTTGAACTTACGGGTATGACGAAGCGTTTCGGGGGTGTGGTGGCGCTTGACGGCGTTGATTTCTCGCTGTTGAGCGGCGAGGTCCATGCCCTTCTTGGCGAAAACGGCGCCGGCAAGTCGACGCTCATCAATCTGATAGCGGGAACCTATGGCTGGACCGAAGGCTCGTGCCGTATCGACGGCCAAACCGTTTCCGCGCTGACCCCGCAGAAATCCCGCGATGCCGGGGTGGCGGCGGTGTTCCAGGAATTCAGTCTCGTCCCCGACCTCACGGTCGAGGAGAACCTGTTTCTTGGACGCGAGATCAAAGGAAGGCTTTTCCTGAACCGGCGCGCGATGCGTGCCCGCGCGGAGGAACGCTTCCGCGACATTGGCTTTCACGTGGAGCTGGACAGCAAGATCGAAACGCTGACCCGGGCGCAAAAGCAGATGGTCGAGATTGCCAAAGGCATGCTTTCGGATGCCAAGATCCTCATCCTCGACGAACCGACCGCGTCGCTTACCGACGGTGAAGCGGAAAAACTGTTCGCCGCAATCGCGGGCCTCAAGGCGCGGGGCGTCGGCATCATCTATGTGTCGCATCGCATGGCCGAGATCCGTCGGCTCGCGGACCGTGTCACGGTCTTGCGAGGAGGGCGCAAGATCGACACAGTGGCCATCGCCGCGGCATCGGACGCGACCCTGATCGAGATGATGGTCGGCCAGCCGGTCGAACGACTTTATCCATCAATTAGCCAGCGCCCCGCCGAAATCGTGCTGGCGACCAGGGGGATCAGTGTCTCCGGCACCCTATCCGATGCCTCCATCGTGGTCAGAGCTGGCGAAATCGTCGGCCTGGCGGGCCTGGTTGGCTGCGGTCGTAGCGAACTTTGCCGAGCCGTATTCGGCCTGGAGCGTGTGACGTCCGGTGAGATCGAACTCCATGGCGAGGTGGTCAGAGCGCCAGTGCCGCACAGCATGTTGCGTGCTGGACTTTGTTACTACCCGGCCGATCGCGGCGCCGAGGGACTGGCGCTTGGCCGGCCAGGCCGCGAGAATGTGACCATGGCCGCGCTCGACGACCCGAGACTGTCCCAGGCCGGACTGCTCAAGTTCTGGCGCGAGCGCCGGGCAATAGCCGCGCCATTGAAGACACTGGGTCTACGACCGATGGCGCCGGAACGCGCGGCGTCGTCGTTTTCGGGAGGAAACCAGCAGAAACTCGTGCTGGCGCGCGGTCTGATGCGTCCTGTCTCGGTCCATATTTTCGATGAACCGACGGTCGGCATCGACGTCGGCGCTAAAAGCGAGGTCTACAGGCTTATGAAAAGCCTGGTCGAGAATGGCGCGGCTATTCTGCTGTCATCGTCCGAACTGCCAGAGCTCGTTCACCTGGCCAACCGCGTCTATGTCATGCGCGAAGGGCGCATAGTCGCCGAACTCAAAGCCGACGGCATCACCGAGGCCACTGTGCTGCGTCACTATTTCGACGCCGAAACCGGCGCCACGGAGGCAGCATGAGCCCTGACACGCTGCGGCGCCGTTTTCTGGAAACCGGCGGGATCGTCATCCTGCTTCTGGTCGCGGTTGCGGCCGCGGCCGCGATCATCGAACCGCGTTTTCTGAACCGCCTGAACATCCTCAACGTCCTGCGCAATTTCTCCTTCCTGGCGGTTCCGGCGATCGGCCAGATGATCGTCATGACCACGGGCGGTTTTGATCTGTCGGTCGGTGCCACCATGGCGTTGGCCTCAGTGGTCACAGCCGCGGCGATGGCCGCGATGCCCGACGCGCATGGGCTCCAGCTGCTGATGCCGGTAGCGCTGGCCTTGGCCTGCGGCGCCTGTGTTGGCCTGGTAAACGGCACGCTGGTGGCGCGCCTTTCCCTATCACCTTTCATGGTGACATTGGCATCGTTGTCGATCGTCGCGGGACTTACGCTCTATTACACGCAGGGTATCCCGATCTATGGCGTTTCCGACGCCTTCGTCTATGCCATCGGGCGAGGGCAGGTGCTTGGCCTGCCGCCGGCCTTGCTGCTGGCGATCGTGGTGATCGCCATCGCCATCATTCTGCAGCGTCGGACCGCGCTCGGGCGCCACTTCTACGCCGTCGGCGGCAACGTCGGCGCCGCCCGACTGTCGGGAGTGCGCACACACCGTGTGTTGATTACCGCGTATGTGCTCTCCGGTCTCCTGGCCGCACTCACCGGCGTGCTGATCACCGCCCGTATCGGTTCCGGCCAGTCGACGATCGGCGGGACGCTCGGACTGGAGACGATCGCAGCGGCGGTGATCGGCGGCGTTTCATTGCGCGGCGGCTCAGGCCGCGCCGAGAACGTCGCCATGGCGGCGCTGTGCCTGGCGATCATCGCCAATGCGATGAACCTCACGCAGATCGACAGCAAATTCCAGACGCTGGTGCTGGGTTCGGTGCTCATCGGCGCACTGGCTTTCGACCGAATTGTTCAGGGGAGGCGGGCCAATGTCTGATCGTCCAGACATGGCGGCTCCGGTTGTTCTTGACCGCGCTCGCCCGGACATCCGCCAGTTCGCGTCGCAGGCCAAGCTGCCGGGGCTCGTATTCCTGGCCCTGCTGGGTCTCGGTCTGCTCGACCCGCGCATTGTTTCAAGCGGCAATCTCTGGAACATCGCGATCCAGACGAGTTATCTCGCACTGTTTGCCATGGCGCAGACCATGGTGCTGCTGACGCGCGGCTTCGACCTGTCGCTTGGCTTTACCGTCTCGCTCGTCAGCGTCATATCGGCGATGGTGATGACCGGAAGCGGCGATATGCCCATCCTGTGGGGGATCGCCGCTGGCCTTGGCGTCGGGCTGCTGATCGGCGGGCTGAACGGCGTCCTCATCGCCGGTATCGGCATCAATCCACTGGTGACGACGCTTGGCATGGCCAACATTGTCATGGCACTGGCGTCAACCGTCAGCGGCGGCTTTCCCGTGCCGGGCGTTCCCGAAGCCTTCACGGACGCCTTGGCGGAGGGACGGCTGATCGGCATTCCGGTGCCCATCCTGTTCGCCGCGCTGTGTTTCGCACTGCTGTTCCTGGTCCTGCGCTTCACCGTGTTCGGGCGCGGCCTGTATCTCATCGGCGCCAACCCTCGCGCGGCGAAGGCGGCGGGCGTTCGCACCGGACGCGTCGTTGCGATCGACTACGTGGTCTGCTCGCTGCTGGCCGCGATTGGCGCCATGCTGCTCACCGCGCGGACCGGATCGGGCGAGCCCAATCTCGGCGGCAACCTGACCCTGGAATCGATAGCGGCGGCGGTGGTCGGTGGCGTGCGCCTCACCGGCGGAGAGGGAGGCGTCACCGCGGCTCTGCTCGGTGCCCTGTTCATCACGGTCATTTCCAACGCCATGAACCTCATGCAGGTCGACGGCTATCTGCAGCAGGTTCTTTTGGGCCTCATCATTCTGGCCAGCCTGATACTGGGCCGCGATTACAAGAAACGCTAACAGCTTCGGACCTTAAATGGCTTATCAAGTCTGCATCGACATCGGCGGAACCTTCACCGATTGCCTGATTTCCGAGCCCGGTGGGAAAATCTCGATCTTCAAATCGCCCACCACGCCCGGCGAATTCGAGAAGGGATTCATCAACGTGCTGCACGTGGCGGCGGCCGGATACGGGCTCGATCCCGCGACGTTCATGACCAAGATCGACTTGATCGTACACGGCTCGACCGTCTCGACCAACGCGCTGGTCGAGCGCAAGACCGTCAAGGTCGGATTGATCCTCAACGAAGGACATCAGGACATCCTCGTCCTGCGCGAGGGGCCGCGCAAGGGCGCCTTCCAGTGGCGGCTCGACTATCCCGAGCCCTATGTCCCGCGCCACCTGACGAAGACGGCGCGGGGCCGCGTCGATGCGCGCGGGCGGGAGCTCACGCCTCTGTCGAGATCCGATGTCGAGGCGGCGATAGCCGACTTCCGGCGCTATGGGGTCGAAGCGATAGCGGTCGGTCTGCTTTGGTCGGTCGTCAATCCCATCCATGAAACAACGGTGCGCGATATCATCGCGCAGGCATGGCCGGAGATCCCGGTCACGCTTAGCCATGAAGTCAATCCGATGTCGCGCGAGTACAAGCGCATCATCGCGGCCGCTATCGACGCGTCGATCAATCCGATCGTGCGCACCTACATCGAGGACTTGCGGCAAGCACTTTCGCAGGCGGGTTTCCAGGGCGAGCTGCTGCTCGCCAACTGCGTCGGTGGAATGATGCCTCCCGCCGAGATGCTGCGGCGGCCAATCTACAGCGTCATGTCGGGGCCGACGCTGGCGCCGATGGCCGCGCTGGCGCTGAGCGACGAAGCCAACGTCATCGTCGGTGACATGGGCGGCACCACCTTCGACGTCTCGGCTTTGCGTGACCACCAGATCATCGTCACCCCGGACAGCATGATCCACGACGACTCGCTGGGGATCGCGAAAGTCGATGTGAGATCGGTTGGCGCCGGCGGCGGGTCGATTGCCTGGGTCGACGATGGCGGCCTGCTTCGTGTCGGGCCGCAAAGCGCTGGCGCGCGGCCGGGGCCAGCATGCTACGGAGCGGGCGGCACCGCGCCGACGGTCACCGACGCCAATGTCGTGCTCGGCATCATTGACCCGGATTATTTTCTCGGCGGCCGGATCAAGATCAGCCGCGATCTGGCCGAGAAAGCGGTCGCGAGCATCGCGACGCGGCTCGGCATCCCGCTGCTCGACGCGGCTTACGCCATCCAGACCACCAGCAACCACAACATGGTCGGGGCCATCGAGGAAATCACCATTCGCGAGGGCATAAACCCACGCGACAGTTTCTTTGTCTGCGGCGGCGGCGCGACCGCCATCCACATCGCCGAGATGGCCGACATATTGGGCTTGAAACGCTACATGATCCCGCGCTTCATGGCTGGGTTGAGCGCGTTCGGCGGGTTGATCTCTGATATCACGCGCGAGGAAAGCGCGGTTTTCCTAACCTCGACCCGGCGCTTCGACGCCGCCGGCGTCTCCGACATCCTGGCGCGGTTGAAGGTGTCGGGCGAAGCATTCCTCGAACAGGCCGGTGTTGAGCCCGAGCTGCGGCGTTTCGAGTTCTCCTTTCTTGGTCGCTACGAATACCAGTCCTGGGAGATCGAGGTCCATTTCGAGGCCGATGAGGCACGTCTCGACGCGGAAAAACTCCCAATTCTCGTCGAAGCGTTCCATCAGATGCACGAACGCATTTATTCAATCAGATCCGACCGCGACGTCGTCGAATTCACCAACTGGAAGCTGCGCGCGGTGGGCAAGCGGGCCAATCAGGATGCCTGGAAAGACTTCAGGCTGGCCGACCAGGCGACAGCGCCGGTCGCCAAGACCCATCGGCCAGCTTATTTGCACGAAACCCGGCGGACGAGCTCTCTGCCCGTCTACGACATGGACCAGCTGGGCGCGGGGGCGGCGCTTGACGGCCCCTGCCTGGTTGAGGCGACGACGTTCACCGCCTTCCTCAAGGACAAGCATCGCGGGCGCGTCGACCCGCAGGGCAACATTGTCGTGACTGTCGATTGACACCAACCTTCCCGAGCAAGGCACCGTAAAATGAATTCACCTGTCATTCGCCTGGAGACACCAATGCGCCGCGTCGATCCGTTCCTGATGTCGGTTCTCAAAAGCCGGTTCGAGGCGGTCGTGCGGGAAATGACGCTGGTCGTGATGCGGGCCAGCCGCTCAGCGGTGATCAAGAACGCCCGCGACCTGAGCTGTGCGATCCTGACCTATGATCACCGCCTCGTTTCCACCGAGGACGCGCTGCCGATCCACGTCATGTCGATGGATCTGGCGACCCGTCCGATAACGGAGTTGTTCGACGATATCGCCGACGGCGACATCTTCCTCAACAACTGCCCATACACTGGCGGCACCCATCATGCCGACCTGATCATGGCGATGCCGATCTTTTTCGATGGCAAGCCGCTGTTCTGGGCCGTGGCGCTTTCCCATCACGCCGATACTGGCGCGCCGACGCCTTCGACCTATCTGCCATTCGCCAAGAACGTTTATGAGGAAGGCATCCACTTTCCCTGCGTGCGCGTGGTCGAACAGCACAGGGAGAAGCAGGACATCCTGCGCATCGGCATGATGCGCAACCGTGTTCCAGACATCTGGCTGGGCGACGTGCGCGCCCAGATCGGCGCCTGCAGGACCGGTCGACGCCGTCTATTGGAACTGCTTGAAAAATACGGCCGCGACACGCTGCTGGATTTCGTCGAGGACTGGTTCGACTACGGTGCACGTCGCGCCATGGCCGAAATCGCCAAATTGCCGAAGGGCAAGTTCTCCTACGAGGTCCGCCATGACCCGGTCCCCAGCGTGGCGGAGGAGGGCATCCCGGTCCGGATCACCATCGATGTCGACCCTGAAGCCGGCGAGATCACGGTCGATGTGCGTGACAACATGGATAACGTCCCTGGTGGTCTCAACCTTTCGGAAAACACCTGCACGGGCTCTTGCCGGATTGGCGTCTTCAACAATCTCGACGACGGCATCCCGCACAACGAGGGCGCCAAGAGCCGGATCAAGGTGTTGATGCGGGAGGGAAGCGTGGTCGGCAAACCCCGCTACCCCGTAGGCACCTCCGTGGCGACCACCAATGTCAACGACCGCTTGATCATTGCAGGCAATTGCGTGTTCTCGACCATGGGAGAACCCTATGGCCAGGCCGAGAGCGGCTCGCACCTGCCGGCGGGGATCGGCGTGATTTCAGGCAAGGATCCGTTCAAGGACGGGCAGCCCTACGTCAACCAGGTCTTCATTGGCTACGCCGGCGGCGGGGCGCGTCACGGCTATGACGGCTGGTTGACATATTGCGGGCCGGCGAATGGCGGCCTGATCGCGCTGGATTCCGTGGAGGTGGACGAATCCATGTATCCCATCATCATTGAATCGCGCGGCGTGGTGGCGGATACCCAAGGCATTGGCGAGTTCGAGGGTGCTCCCGCGGTGGGCGGTGTCTTCTATCCCGTCGACCACGAGATGACACTGGTCTACTCGGCCGATGGCACAACCTTTCCGCCGCGCGGCGTGCTCGGCGGCGGTGACGCCAAGGCCAGTCATAGTGCCAAGCGCGGCACGGACGGCAAGCTGGTGGAATTGCCCGCGTTCCATGAGGAGGCGTGTCGCGCCGGCGAGCGCATCGAGTTCGTTGCCTGTGGCGGCGGTGGCTACGGCGACCCGACCAAGCGCGATGTCCGCCGTGTCGCGGCCAGCGTTGACCGCGGCTGGCTGACGAGCGAAGCGGCTCGCCAATCCTACAAGGTGGCCCTGGTGCTGGACGCCGAGCAGGGCGTCTGGGTCGTCGACCAGGATGCCACCGCGCGCCTTCGGGCGGCCTGAGCCAGCGCGAAGAGAGGTCGCCAGCAAATGACCGGCGGCTTCGATCACGCCCGCTTGGCGGCCGCGTCCTGCTCGTCGAAATACCGCAACAGGTTCATGCCACCGCGCACGATGTCGCGTTCGATCGCCTTACGCGCCACCTTCTTGTTGCGGGTCCGGAACGCTTCGATCAGCGTCTCGTGCTCCTCCGCGCCGATGTAATCGTTCTCGGCCTGCAGATAATACACGTTAAGGATAGGGCCCATCGAGACCCACAGGCTTTCGATCTGGGCGATCAGCATATCCATCTTGGACAGGCGGTAGACGCCGAAGTGGAATTCACGATTGGCGCGACGGGCGCGGTCAGCATCGCCGGACGTTTCGCCGGCCACGAAATCGCGATGGATCTCGACCAGTTTTGCAATGTCCTTCTCCGAAACATGCTCAACGGCGAGTTCGGCCGCTAGTCCCTCGAGCGCGATGCGAATGAGCCGGACCTGCCAGTAACGCGACCGGGTCAGCTCTGGAACGGTGATGAACCGCCCTGACCGCAGTTCCAGCGCCTGCTCGCTGACGAGCCTGAAACAGGCCTCGCGCACAGGCGTGACGCTGGTGCCCAGCCGTTGCGCCAGATCCTGCATCAACAGTCTTTCGCCGGGCCGGAAATTGCCGGCGATCAGGGCTTCGCGCAGCGAGATATAAGTTCTCGCCGACAGACTGCCTTGCTCGATTGGCTGCATCGTGCTCATGGTCCACCGCTGCAATCTTGGCCGCACCGAATCGACAACGGATAGTGCGAGACGCTCTTATATCCTATAAGTCCGTTGCGAAACATGGCTAGGAGCTGGCGGGTTTCCCAGCGGAGAGCTTGCGCAGGATTGTCTCGATGATATCCAGCGATTTCTCGACTGTCGCCCGGTCATGGCTCCCTGACAGGTAGAGACGCTTGAGCGGAAGCGGCTGGCCGATCAGCCGGTTCGCCACCATCTCTCTGCGGAATGCAAGATCGAAAACATCGTCGTTGCCCAGCAAGTCCCGGTAGTCGCGGTAAGGACCGCTGAGGAAATAGATCAGCCAGACCGAGCCAAACCCGGCGCTCTGCGCGGGCAGGCCGAGGCGATCGATAATGCCATCCAGCTGCGTGCGCATGAAAGCGCCGAGGGCAAACAGGCGGTCGTAGAAGCCTGGTTTCGACAGCTCCTCGATCGTCGCCTGCATGGCGGCGAGCGTCGACGGCGTGCCGTTGAAAGTACCGCCCATGAACACGGATCCTTCCCCGGTCCGGCCGACGAGCGCCATGAGATCGCGACGACCGGCCACCACGCCAACGGGATAGCCTGAGGAGGCCGCCTTGCCGAAGGTCGCGAGATCAGGCGTGACGTCGGCGATCGACTGATAGCCGCCGAGCGCGTGGCGAAAGCCGGTGATGACCTCGTCGAAGATCAGCACGACACCATGATCGCTGGTCAGGCGACGCAGCTCGCGCAGGAAAACATCCGTCGCGATCACCGACCCCATATTGTGAGCGATTGGCTCGATGATGATCGCCGCGACATCGCCTGGATTGGCCTTGAGATAATCCTCGACGGCGCCGGCATCGTTGTAAGGCAGCACGATGGTGTGACGGGCGGCATCCTCGAGGATGCCAGCACTGATGGGATCGTACTTGCCGATCGCCTGCGCGTGCGACTGTACGTTCATGGCGACATAGTCGTGCCAGCCATGATAGCCGCCTTGGAACTTGATGATGCGCTTGCGACCGGTGGCGGCACGGGCAAGGCGCAGGGCGTGATAGGTCGCCTCCGATCCGGAATTGCAGAAGGCGACGAGATCCGCGCAAGGGATGCAGTCGACCAGCGCCTCCGCCACCTCGATCTCTAGCCGCATCGTTCCCGCGCCGACAAGATCGATGTCCTGGGAGACCGCAGCGATGCGTTCACGCACCGCCGGATGACAGTGGCCAAGCACATTGGCGCCGAAGCCGCAGTGGAAGTCGGTGTACTGGTGTCCATCGACGTCGTAGAGAAACGCACCCTGCGCCCGGGCAAATACATGCGGCGCGCCGAGCCTGCGGCTCGGGCTGAGCAATCCGCCCGGCATCACCGCACCGGCGCGCTCAATGAGTCGGGCGGTGTTATTCTGATCGGTCATCGCAATGTCCGTGCATGGCTATGGTCCGCCGGCTCAGCCGAGGGCTTCAAGAACGGTGGCCTCGATTCCCGCCGCGTCCAGCCGGTAGTGCTTGTAGAGATGCGTTGGCGGCGCAATCAGGCTGTATTCGTCGCGGATGCCATGGCGTATCAACCGTGCCGGGCTGCCCGCCTCCGCCAGGATTTCCGCCACGGCGCCGCCCAGACCGCCCAGGATATTGTGTTCCTCGATGGTTAGAATGAAGCGGGAGTGAGCCGCGGCCGAGAGCACTGCCTTCGTATCCATTGGCTTCACCGTATGCATGTCGATCAGTCCGACGGATTTGCCCGCCGCGCGCAGCGCGCGGTAAGCCTCCCTTGAGGGATGGACCATCGAGCCACAGGCGATGATGGTCAGGTCCGATCCTTCGCCGTGAACGATCGCCTTGCCGAACTGGAAGTCGACGCCGTCGTCTTCATAGACCAGCGGTTCCTGGCCGCGGCCAATGCGGAAGTAGATTGGCTGGGCATGATTGACAGACGCCTTGACGGCGGCCGCCAGTTGCGGGCCGTCAGCCGGCGCGACGACCGTGAGGTCGGCGATGCTTCGCATGATGGCAAGATCTTCCGTCGCATGGTGGGAGGTGCCGTAGAAGCCGAGTGAAATACCGGCATGATGACCGATCAGCCGCACCGGCAGCGCCGAATAGGCGACGTCGGTTCTGATCTGTTCGCAGCACAGCAGCGCCAGGAAAGAAGCGAATGTAGCGACGAACGGCATGGCGCCGGTGCTGGCCATGCCGGCAGCAGCCGAAACCATGTTCTGCTCGGAAATGCCAAATTGCGTGAAGCGTTCGGGAAAGCGTTGCGCGAACCGCACCAGCCCGTTGGAATATTGAAGGTCGGCCGTACCGGCCACGACCGGATAACCGTCTTCGACCAGATCAATGAGCGCGTTGGCCAGATAACTCAGGCCAGGCGCACGCGCGTTGATCTGGCGGTACTGCCAGGAGTTGGTATCGATCGGGCCGTTCATTGTGTTTTGCCTCCACGCTTGATCTCTTCGGCGGCCAAGGCCTCGTCCGATGGCGCGAGATAGCCCAGATGCCAGCCGGGTTCGGTTTCCATGTAACCAACGCCCTTGCCTTTGGAGGTCTTGGCAATGATGCAGACGGGCCGGGTGCGGTCTGCCTCGGCCTTCAACTGTCGCAGCAGCGTCGCGAGAGCGACGACGTCGTGCCCATCGACCTCGTGCACCTGCCAGCCGAACGCCGCCCATTTGTCGGCCAACGGTTCGATGCCGATGATGTCGTCGACCTGCCCGTCGAGCTGGTATCCGTTGCGGTCGACGATGGCGATCAGATTGCCGGCCTTATGGTGGGCGGCGGAGAGCGCCGCTTCCCAGACCTGGCCCTCCTGCATCTCGCCGTCACCGAGCAGGACATAGACATCGAAGCGCCGGTTGGCCGCACGGCCGCCAAGCACCATGCCGAGGCCGCCGGACAGGGCATGGCCGATCGAGCCGGAGCTGAAATCGACGCCGGGCACCTTGCGCATGTCGGGATGATCGCCAAGCGGATTGCCGAGCCGGGTATAGCCGTCGAGAACGCCCTTGGAGAAGAAGCCCCAGTCGACCAGCAGCGGGTAAAGGCCGACCGCGGCATGTCCCTTGCCCATCAGGAAGCGGTCGCGATCCGGCCATTGCGGCTCGCCGCGCCTCAGCCGCATCGCATCGTAGTAGAGCGTGGCGAATATTTCCGCGCAGGAGAACACCGACGAATAGTGGCCCACCTTGGCGATCTGGATAAGGCGCAGCGTCTCGAGCCGGACGAACTCTGCCCTGTCGCGCAACAGGGCGATCCGCTCCGCGTCGGGGGGCAGGGCGTTGTTTGAAGGAGTGGGCGGGTTGGCCATTGGGCTTCACTCTCGGGATCATTTTTTCTCGACAACTTATAAGTTATAAGATATTCCTCGCCGAAGCAACCGCCTATCTGGTCGCAAGGAGAATTTTGATGAACAACGAATCGCGCGTGCTGGACATGGCCAGGCACTTTCATTCCCAAACCGATCCACGCCTGCATGAGGATCATGGTCCGTTGACGATCGTGGCCGGCGAAGGCGCGACCGTCACGGATGACGCGGGCAACCGCTATATCGAGGGCATGGGCGGACTCTGGTGTGCCTCGCTCGGCTTCAGCGACAGCCGGCTGGCCGCCGCGGCTGACCGCCAGATGCGCAAGCTCGCCGTCTATCACACCTTCAATCACCGCTCGAATGAGCCCACCGTCGAACTCGTCGAACAGCTTACCGCGTTGGCGCCGTTCGACCACGCGCGCGTTTTTCTGGTCGGCTCCGGTTCGGAAGCCAATGACACGATGGTCAAGCTCGCCTGGTATTACCAGGCCGCGCGGGGACGTCCGGAGAAACGCAAGATCATCAGCAGGTTTGGCGCCTTCCACGGCAGTACGATCATGGGCGCGGCGCTGAGTGGGCTGCCGCACATGCACAAGTCCTTCAACCTGCCGCCGCTTCCCGTCATATTCGCCGCGCGGCCGTTCCACTATCTCGACGGTCTGCCGGGCGAGGCGGAGCATGACTACGCCACGCGCCTGGCCCAGGAACTCGAGGCCCTGATCCTGGCGGAGGGGCCAGAGACGATTGCCGCGATGATCGCAGAGCCAGTCATGGGCGCCGGCGGCGTGCTGGTACCGCCGGAGAATTATTTTCCAAAGGTTCAGGCGGTGCTGCGCAAATACGACATCCTGATGCTGTCCGACGAGGTGGTCTGCGGTTTCGGACGCACCGGAAATTGGTTCGGCAGCCAGACTTTTGGCATGGAACCGGACATGCTGTCGGTCGCCAAGGGGCTTTCATCCGGTCATCTGCCCATTGGCGGCGTCATTATCTCCGACAAGGTCTACCAGTGCGTCGCCGACGAGGCCCACAAGGTCGGCGTGTTCGGCCACGGTTTCACCTATTCCGGCCATCCGGTGACAGCCGCCGTCGCCGCCGAGGCGATCAGGATCTACCGCGAGATCGATCTCGTGAGCCAGGCGCGCCGTCTCGGCGATTATCTGCATGCAGCGCTCGCGGACGCGCTCAACGACCATACACTGGTCGGCGAGGTCCGCGGCCGCGGTTTTATAGCGGGGATCCAGATCGTCGAGGATCGCGCCACCCGTCGCGCCTTTGCGCCGGAGCTGCGAATTGGCACCGATGTCGAGCGGCGGTGCCGCGAGCACGGAGTCATGATCCGCAACATGGGCGACGTGCTGGCAATCTGCCCGCCCTACGTCATCGCCCCTAAAGAGATCGATTACATGGTTGATGGCATTCGCGCGGCTCTTGATGAGACCGCGGCGGCCCATGCGCGGACTGACCAGTCGGCATGAACCCGCCCGGCGAGGCGGCGAGACGTCGCTGGAGGGGCCGGCCGCGCGAAAGGCGCTTGGGCAAGCGCGAGCCGCAGCCAGCATACAGGATCCTGATTGTCTTATCCGAACGGAGGCCAGACCATGCTTCAGAAAACCAGCCATTTCATGCGCCAGGCCAATCTCATCAACGGCGAGTGGGTGCAGGCCGACAGCGGACTGACGGTCGACGTCAACAATCCGGCCACCGGTCTCAAGATCGGCACCGTGCCGAAGTCGGGCAGGGCCGAGACCCGCCGCGCCATTGAAGCCGCCGCGGAAGCTTTCAAGACCTGGCGCAAGACGACCGCGCTCGAGCGCTCGAAGCTGCTGCGCAAGCTGCATGACGCGATGATGGACAATCAGGACGTGTTGGCCGAACTGCTGACCATCGAACAGGGCAAGTCGCTGTTCGAATCGAAGGGCGAGATTGGCTCTGCCGCGGCCTACATATTGTGGTTCGCCGAGGAAGGTCGCCGCACCTATGGCGATGTCGTGCCTTCGCCATGGGCGGACCGCCGCATCCTGGTGACCAAGGAGCCGGTCGGCGTCATCGCCGCCATCACGCCGTGGAATTTCCCGTCCTCGATGCTGGCCCGCAAGCTCGGCCCGGCGCTCGCCGCCGGCTGCACCGCAGTGGTCAAGCCGGCCTCGCAGACGCCATATTCGGGCCTCGCCTGGGGTGCGCTCGCAGAGGAGGTCGGCTTCCCCAAGGGCGTCGTCAACATCCTGACCGGTTCGGCAAGCGAGATCGGCGACGAGATCTGCGCCAATCCGCTGGTGTCGAAGATCACCTTCACCGGATCGACCGAAGTCGGCAAGCTTCTCATCCAGAAGTCGTCGGTCACCGTCAAGAAAGTGTCGATGGAGCTCGGTGGCAACGCGCCGTTTATTGTCTTCGATGACGCCGACCTCGAGCGTGCGGTCGCTGGTGCGATCACCGCCAAGTATCGCAATTCCGGCCAGACCTGCGTCTGCACCAACCGCTTCCTTGTCCAGGCTGGTGTCTATGACAAGTTCGTCGAGAAGCTCGCTGCCGCCAGCAATGGGCTGAAGGTCGGCTCCGGCCTCGAGGACGGCGTGCAGCAGGGGCCGCTGATCGACGAGAAGGCGGTCGAGAAGGTCGAAGAACTGATCGCCGACGCCACATCCAAGGGCGGCAAGATCGTTGCCGGCGGCAAGCGCCATGCGCTCGGCGGCTCGTTCTTCCAGCCGACGGTCATCGCCAATGCGACGCCCAAGATGCGCTTCATGAAGGAAGAGATCTTTGGCCCGGTCGCACCGGTGTTCAAGTTCGAGACCGAAGAGGAGGCGATAGCACTCGCCAACGACACCGAATTCGGCCTCGCCTGCTATTTCTACACCGGCGATCTCGGCCGCGCCTTCCGCGTCATGGAAGGGCTGAAATACGGCATGGTCGGCGTCAACGAAGGCCTCATCACCACGCCGGAGGCGCCGTTCGGCGGCGTCAAGGAATCCGGCCTCGGCAAGGAAGGCGGACATCAGGGCATCGAGGATTACCTCGACACCAAATATGTCTGCATCGGCGGCCTCGGCTCTAGTGCGCCGGCTTTTCCCGTGTCTCAGAACGCGGAATGACGAACCCGCGGGTGATCCGGTGAAAATCTTTCCGGTTCCGAGGAGAAGTGACCTAAGATCGTGAGCGCCCTATGCTCTTACGTTTCCGGAAAAAGCTTCGGAAACAGCGCGTCCAGAGCGTCCGCCGGAAAGCGTAGGGACACTGGGCCCTTTGGCGTTTCCGACGCCAATAGTCCGAGCGCGATTACGTCATTGAACACTCGACGCGCCGTACGTTCGGGTAGTCCGCTAATACGGGATGCCTCGCCGCGGTCAAACTCACCGCGCGTGAGCGCTTCCTCCACGAGGCGGCCGGCTTCGGGCTTCAGACCACTGCGCTCCACATGCCGATACAGCCGCTTGGCCAACGTGTCGAGATCGAACAGTCCGGTCATGAAGCTCACCTGATCGATACACGCCTGCAGGAACCATAAGGTAAAATCGCCGAGTGCGCGTTCGGAGAGGTTGCCACGTCCGTCGAGATCACCCTGGCGGGGCATATCGGCATGATCCATCATGCTCTTGTAATCCGTTCGGCTTTTCACGCCACGTGCCAAGCCTCGTGAGATCGACCACAGCCCGTGCGCGGCGACCCCGGCCTGAGGGCCATGGCGTGGCTCATCAATCGGCTGACGCGTCCGTTGCCGTCCGGAAACGGGTGAATGTAGTTGAAGCGGTGATGCGCGGCAGGAATGGTCAGGATGCGTCCGGCCTTGCCCAGCTTATCGAAGCGATAACGCATGGCAAAGTATTGCATGAAATCGTTGACGCGATCGCTCGAAGGCGGTTCATGCCGGCCGATGGCGACGTCATGCTCTGGCTTCGATCGCCACTCACCTGGCGCCATGACGAACTCACGGCCGGCACCCTTGATGGTCAGCATGGGCGCTTCGGCATCGGGATAGAATTCCGCGTGCAGCCATCGAAGAAAACCTACCGATGCCGGTTCCGGCAACTGCCCATCGGCAGCCAGGCGGTCGATCTCGGCTTGCACGCGAACGTGCGCGGCCGCCTCGAGCTGCAGATTGCGGCGGTTCTCGTCTCGATCGAAATTCCGACCAGCGCCCGTTCGATGTCGCGCGGGCGCGTATCGTGGCCTTCGATCAGGTTGCTGTAGTAGGTGTTCATGATGCGCACGAGATGGGCGAGGTTGGCTGCGGTACGCGAGTGCAGGCTTTTGCCCAAAACAGCCGACGTCGCCAGGCTTGGACACAAATCGATGCTGCCGATGATGATCATGGCCGATGTTCGGCAGGCCTATCGTACTGGCAACTATGCACAAACCGTAATTGGGGGAGCCATCTGGCCGATGCTTTGGCCGATCTATGATGATCGGCCGGACTCAGACAGGTTCGAGGTGGAAAACAGGCAGCTTTAAACATGGTTCTGCCTCGGCCAGCGCAAGATTCGCCTGGAGCTTCGCTTATGCTGTGTGAGCTTGTTCTCTCGCGCCCGAATTCCCCATGGATGGCCCAAAAGCAGGCGATCCATTTGTCATTTTTAAGTGCGTCGGACTGCCAGTTGATCGCGTTCTGACCCGACTGGGAGTTCAAGTTTGACCTGAAACTGACCGGGTGCTGGATGGCAGGCTTCATCCCCACCGGTCTGATATGAAACAACGTCCGGCCCCGAGGCTAGGCTGCAATCTCGTATGGCTTGTATGCGCCGTTTTCTTAGAGCGTGTTGCGGGCTTGGTCTGCTCAACCTCGGAGCTCTACGCTTCACGGCGTTAGGATGAGCGTTCGAGGCGCAGGATTACTGCCGACACTGCTCTTCTTGTTCGCATTGGGCAGTTCCCGTTGGAAGCTTCCATCTTGCCGACTGCTGAGTTTGGAGTCGCCGTAGCTGTGAAATCGAAAAGAAGCCCATAGGCAACGTTTGCCGCGACGCTACTGAGAGCTGGTCACCGGGAGAGCCGAAGGTAGAACGAAGTTGTCTCGTTGAGCTTGTATGTGGCGCCAGCATAGAAGGCCCAGTTCCCACCCCAAGGCTTATACAAACCGCCACCGTTAGCGCCGATCGCGTTCATGGCCTCGTCCTTTTGGCAGAGATCACCACGGTCGCTAGCTGGCGAGCAAAGTCCGTCCCAGCGCTGCATTATCTCGTCGGATCCGGCAAGCTGGCAGAATTTCCCAGGCGGAGCTGACGGGGAGGGATGGTGGGAATAAAACGGTGCGCGTGAGGTCTCGGCGGGAACAGCCAAGACATCTAAGCGGAACGGACTGGCATAACGCAAAGACACAGGCGAGCTCAGCGGCAAGGTGGTTTGTTATCACCATGGGACGCCTGCCGCGTCAAACGGTGGTGTCGTGGGTCGAGACGGCGAGGGCAGCGGTCGCCATGCGCCCCGACCGGCTTGCCTTGTTCGGCTACTCGCATATCCCATCCCAAATAAAGAACCAGCGCCTCATCGAGGCGGAATTTCTTCCCGACAGCGCTGCCCGCGCTGAACAGTATGCGGCTGTCGCCGTGAGGCTGATTGCCGCCGGCTACCGACAGATCGGGCTCGACCATTTCGCCTTTCCGGACGACGAGCTCGCGCTGGCACAGGAAACAGGTCGCCTGCGACGTAACTCGTTGGGCTACTCGGCTGACACCTGCAGAACCCTGATCGGTTTCGGCGCGTCGGCTATCGGCCGCACCGGCCAGGGATACGTTCAAAACGAAGTTACACGGGATTCCTACATCCAGCACATCGCAGCTGGCCGACTGGCTACATCGAAGGGCCATCGCCTCACAGACGACGACCGCGTGCGAGCCGCAATTATCGAGCGATTAATGTGCGATTTCGAGGCTGACGTGCCGGCAATCTGTGTCGCCCACGGATCTGATCCGATCCGTCTTCGCGGTTCAGATGAGCGTTTGGCGATGCTGGCCAAGGACGGAATAGTGGACTTCGAAAACGGTTTTGTCCGCGTACGGCGGGAGCATCGCTTTGGGATTCGCGCTGTCGCTGCCGCATTCGATGCTTTTAGAGATGGCCTTACGTATCCCGCAGGTGAGGGCAAGCAGACACACGGAAGCTAACACAGGGGGTATCTTTTGCCGGAGAGAACGAGCTGCCATCGTGCGGTGCCCGGTTAGTAGTGAAGCGCCGTAAAATGTCGACATAGGCGTTGGTGAACTGGACCGAACGACGAGAACAGCCTATCCAGTGTGTTGTCGGCAGTTAGTTCGAAAGTCCTGCTACACCCGATCCGATGCCTCTCAACGCCGAGGCCGCACCTCCGTGCCGAAGCCGGCCTTCCCAATGGTGGGTCGAGCCGTCGCTTACCCCGTGCTTGCCTCACAGATCCGCGACCGAGAACCCAGCCTCATGCTCCCGCCCTGCCGGGGCCTAGGTCAATCTAGCATGAAAGGAACACGTCGGAACCTTGGATATCGCTTGCCCGGCCGGGCGGCGATAGCCTTGTCGGGGCAGCGAGGAGCCGTAGCCGATGATGAACGCACAGGAGAAGTCTGGCGTGAATGGGGCGATGATTGTCAAGCTTTGCTCTCGAGTCATTTCGTCAACCATCTTGCGTGACCGATTGGCGACCATCTCCTCGTCCCGACCTTATATTACCCGTTGCCTGTCGCCGCCAGCGCGCAGTGACTTGTCAAGGATGGAGGCCCGCAGACCCCATCGCGCGGCGACTTGTCCTTGACGGTCACGAGCACGGCGGCAGGTTTGCCGTGGTCGGGGAGCCCTTCCTTGGGCGGAGCCGACGACAGTGTTCGAGGGGAACTCGCCATGAGCCGGGTGCGCAGAGATCGTCCGACGCTCTTGTATTTGCTGGATCCCAGCCGGCTCCGCCTCCGACTGCCTCGGTAGCTCGGTATCCTGAGCGCGTCGGCGGCATCATGCCATTATCATCCTACGAATTGCATGCTCCATCGTCCTGGACGAGACCGGTTTGGCTAGCCAAAGGACGAAGGTCTGATTACCAGATGTGATCGGCATGGGGTCGCTTCCACCAACGACGATGATGGGCACCGTCATCAGGGTGGTACGTACGGCTTCGGGCTGTCCTGGCCCGAGGAAAGTCGCTTTATCGAAAATTAGGAGGTCGGCTGCCTTCCCGCTCTCGATCCAGTCGCAAAGACTCTCGAAGGTCGCGAAGCCGACCGGCTTATAACCCAGCGCGGCGATCTTATCCTTGTAGATCTCCAACGCTGCTGGATCGGCGTCAACGACTGCAATGATTTCTCCGTTGCCAAGTGATCCATCGCATGGGCCGAAAGCGCTATCAGCTCTGACCTGCTCCTCAGCGCAGGCCGGTAAGTAGAGATCGAAGCGTGTACCTCGGCCAACAGCCGAGGTGACGTCAAGGCATCCTGCGAGCGCGCTCACATGGCGGTCCACTGCAGCAAGACCCAGTCCGGTCCCGCCGACGCGAGAGCGCGTGGTAAAAAAGGGCTCAAAGATATGCGGAAGCACCGAACTTGCGATTCCTTGGCCATCGTCGCTGATGGAGAGGAGAACGTAATCTCCCGGTTTCAAGGTGCCCTTAGCCACGGGCTTCGTTTGACAGACGCGAGCGCGAGAAACGCTAATCTCGACACGGCCCTCATTCAAGAGAGCCTCCGACGCGTTCTTGCATAGATTCATAAGGATCTGCTGTATCTCGGTCGGGCTGCCCTCGATCACCGTTTGCGACTCGTTGATCTTGAAGTTCAACTGAACATCCGCACGAAGTGTAACCCGCAGCAATGGCGCGAGATCCATTACACTCTCCGAGACGTCGAAAGGCATCGTCACGCGCTTCCGATTTCGGCTTAGTGACAAAATTTGATCAATAATCAGTTTGGCTCGGTTGCTGGCCAAGATAATTTGGCCGATGTGGCCCCGAATTCTCGAGGGGCGACGCACAAGACCTTTAGCCATCTCTGCGTAGCCGACTATTGCTCCTAGAACATTATTGAATTCATGTGTAACGCCGCTTGCGATTGTGCCGACAGCCGTCAGCCTTTCCGCATGCTCCCATCGACTCTCAAAAAGGTTACGTTCCGTGTGTACACGTTGCATTTCAAGATGGTTGCCTAAACGCACAGTAGCGCTCGCCAGAACCAGGAGGTCGTCTGTGGATGGTGGTGAGCGATCTCCTTCAAAAACAAGGATACAAACCGCAGCCTGCTGATCGGAGGCCCTGCAACCAACAATTTGACAAACACCGGTAGTGCCTACGGCAGTCCGAACCACTTCCGACGCCGGAACGACGCGAAACACTGGCTGTTCCGGGTGTACAAGTGAGACGACTTCATGGATTAGCGTGGCGTTCCAGACGCGCATGCGCTTGTTCGCGACAAAGTACTCGGTATTCCTGCTGATACTCGGATCCACCAGAGCAAGCGCGCATTGATCGGCATCGAAAACGCATTGAATGAGTCTAAGCGCCGCTTCGGTGGAGAAGCGCCGCGAAGCCTTCGTTGCTTGACTGTCGATGAAACAAGCTTCGATCTCACTCATCGCCGCTTCAAGCTCTAACCGCCTTTCCAACCGGTTCGTCCGCACATGCAGCGTGGAGGCTCGAATGGTCGCAAACAAGCAGAGGCATATGGACACCAAGCCAAAGAAAAGCCGTGTACGCTGCGCTTGCGCGCTGGCGAAGCTGTAGGCTTTCAGATGTTCTCGCTCCAATTCGGCAGCCTTGGCGAACGTGTCGAAGGATGGGATCCGATTGACAGCGCGGTCCAACCTCAACATTGAGGACAGGATAGCGCGGCCCTCGCGGGCAACATCCTCCGTGACTTGGTCCTGGCTAGGAGGAAGTCGGCGGAGAGACTGATCGATTTGTAATGCGAGGCTGAATCCCGGTCTGGCCGAAAATTGAAGGATCAGATTGGAAAATTCAGGCCTGTTCGACACTCCCCCCCGAAGGCGATTAGCCGAGCGAGCAAAGCGTACGAGAGAGCTTTGCAGAAGCTCATTTTGCGCGGCCGAGGCCGAGATGGCAGCTTCTGTGTTTTCGAGGGAATTTTTGAGCTGTGCAACCAACCTGGAGTGCACCCCGGAGCTCTCATTGGGCGAAATCTCAACAAGGCGTTGGTAGTTTTGAAGGTTCCTTTTTAATGCTTGCCCGGTAGAAGCAACGGAACGGAAGTCCAATACCATGTCGGCGCGGGCGACGTCTCGCTGGAGCAATGCGTAGTTGATCTGAATCGTCCGCAGTTCGCTTAGGACCGCCTCGTTGATCTGGGGGTCTTGCCACTGTATCGCGACCAAGAGCGCGACCGAGGCCACTAGGGCCATTACAGAAGCTTTGTCGGTACTGAGCCATTTTTCCCAAACGAACGGCGTTTGATCCGCGGTGCGTGCCTTGCGAAGGTCCGATTTGAATTCTAGCTCCCCATCGCGTCGGTGTGCGGCCGGATGCTGCTGGAACAGGAAAGCCAAGTGTACCTCTCCCCTCAAATAGGCGGTGTAGACGCCGTCGCACTCTGCCCCCATGGCCCGCTGACCTTCCATTGATTCGCGGGCGTTTCGACCTCGACGGCGAGGCGGCAGCACAAGGCGGGCAACTGATCGCAGTTTTCGGAACTGGTCTTCCGAGAGATCATCGAAGGGGCATACAAGCGCACGCCTGCAGCAGCCGAGGATGATACCGGCCGGTCAAACGCAACTGGCGAGGGCCGGATCTGCTGTTGGCTGGCAGCTAACACTGGCGGGGCGGCGGCCTCGACTCCGGCGTGGCTAGAGCCGGCTGCTGCGAAAGCGTCCGACACGCTTCCCTTGGGGTCATCCCGTCCAGCGGGCATCCTTGGATCGCTGAAAAAAGACGAGGCGGCTTGATGATCCTGCCCTCGCTGAAGCACCTCGCGAAACCCTTGTTCCAGTCGCAGAAGCTCCTCTGGACCGGTAGGCTCGTCAGCTCGACCATCGAACAGCGGCCGGAGCGCCTCGGACACGTGCTGCTCAAAGCCCACTCGCCGGGCCTGGACCGCTTGCCCGTCTTCCAAGCCGGCGTCCTGCACCTGCGACAAAGCTGTTACACGGGATGGATTACTATTTCGCGGGTTCATACTAGCCTCACATCAAACTGTATCGTCAAAGTCCTGCGCCAATTCACACAGCGGGTCATCGAGTTGAGATTCTGCGGAGAGCGCCCCCTCTGCTCCCGTCAAGGGCGCCGGCTCCGGGAGGGCGCCTGTCTGGCTTTCAAAGATGCGTTTCAGAATGCGATCCGAGAAATAACGCACCTTCCTCAATTTTAATGGTGGCAGACCTTTGATGAGAACAATCTCGTAGTCGTCATCGAGCAGCCGCACCTGTTCGGGACGCAACAGCGGTGCACCTTGATGTGAATTCTGAACGTTCCAATCGAACGTTCGCGCCTGGCTGTAGGAAATCGATTGGGCTTGAAATGTGAATCCACCGATAGCTTTGGAAATGTAGTTCGGAGTCTGTCATCTACCTCGATGTTCCTAGAAGCGCGCCGGCAGCCCGGGCGGGGGGCTTGGGGTTAGACTGCCAGCGCACGCCACTCATAAAGAGCGGCCTCTTTTCGCGGTTCGGACACCCATAGTCAACCCGGCAACGTCTGGATGCCCGCTGTGCTTTTTGCAGAGCGGCGATGCCGGGCATATCGGCCGATCCTGTCTAGGATGGTGTGGCCACTCTCGTCGGCCGAGTTGATGCTCCAGCCAGTATCGCCTTGCCGACCAGCATGAGTTCGCCGTTAGCAATCCATCGTTGCGGGCGTTCCAGTCACGGCCTTCCATTCGGCGATGGCTTGCAAGCGATGAACATGTATGGCGAGAGCAGAACGTTTGGGGCGGGGGACGAAGAGGTTGCGGAGGGCTGACAAGGTCGAGACGAAGCGTTGCAGGCCTCCCGGCGATCGGACCCCTGCATCATCCGCTCCCGTTTTCGCGGCGGCACATGGGAATTCTCCGCTCTGTTGTTCAACCCCTTGTGCGACCGGTGCTCGACGTCCGGCATCATCTGTCGCTTTGCCGCTCCATACGAGCGAAGCTAGTCGGTGATCATGCGCTTCGGCGCGAGCCCCTGCTTCTTCCACAGCCGCGTCAGCAAGCGCAACCTCTCGCAGGGTGCGCTCTCAGAGTTCGTTCCTGCGCAGCGGCCTTGTTATCTCGATACTGGATAAGCGTCTACGAACCTACGCGCCGCATAACGAGCTTTGTTGCGCTGGTCGGTTGCGAAGGGTGGCTCTATGCATCGCAGTGGCGGACGCGAAATCCTCACCATCCTTCTGCATCGCGCTATTTGGCTTGCCGAACACCCAATTTCGCCGGCACGCTGCCGCTGAATACGATGATCATCTCGCATTCTTGCTATGGAGACTGTCGTCCTTCCTGGGCACGCGGCTGACGGCGACGAAAGCGGGTTTATTCATGCAACACCCCTTTTTGGCAGGCAAGCTGGTGGACTTCGGGATGTCGGGGGCGAATATAGCGAAGACTCCCGCCGCTCGCTGATGCATTCTGGACGCAACCGCATCGAGCCGATGTGTTCGAGACGCTTCGCGGCTGCAGTTGCCGAACGATGGCGTGGTTATGCGACCTGTTCGGCATGGCTACCCCCGTCCAGTCAGGCGTTCACGAAGGTGTTTGTCGAGAGTTCGTGGAGAAAGTCCGCCACTTATCGTTGGCGAGGGCTTTGCTCCGGAGTGGCGATCGGTGCGCTGATCGACAGGCAGGCTCTGGCCAAAATCGAATCCCATGCCGTCGCGAAAGGCCGCAGAATTCGATGCGGGGGGCAAACGCATCGCGCGAATGGCACGTCGAACTATCGGTCCTGTCTCCAGCGAGATGACCATCGCGCAAGAAAGAGACATTCGGGCGGCTGGCGCCTGTGATTGCTTCGACGATGCGGATAAGTCGTGCATGAGGCCAACGACACGATCTACGGCCTTCCCCCACATTTGTGCCTCAAACGGAAGCGTGTTTGGCGTGTCGCCGAGGCCTTGGAATATGGCATAGTGGTATGAACACGGGACGCATGTCGTCGGAAGCCGCGCCTTTCGGCCGAGTGAAGCAGTCCGGCATCGGGCGGGAGGGTTCCCGCCATTGCCTCGAGGACTACCTCGAAATGAAATACCTCTGCAAGGGCGGCATCTGAAGCATGGGCTTGCAGGGCTCGCAGACCGGTAAACCAGCGAGCCATCTCCAAATATGTGAATTGTGGATTGCTCCTCGACGGGAGCTGAGGGGCGGCTCCGCAAGCCTTACGACGCTCTTTGCGAGCCGTAGCTGCCGAGCTGGCAAAAGGCCGGGCTACGTCGCGCCAGCGCAATCGGCGCGCAGAAAATTAGGCCTACCCGCTCCGGGACCGCGGACCTCGTCAGCTTCTCGTAAGTATGCCCGAGTAGGTTGCTCAGCTGATCTGTGGACGTGAGGCTAGCGTGAACCGGCACAAATTTGACCTATCCAATGTAACAGGTTGGCGGCAGGTGCAGCCCCCGGCATCTCAAGAGCAAGCGGCACAGGCCGGGCAAGAGGGCTTTGAGCAGCGCTCGGGCGAGGCGCGCCAAGCCGCTGCCCAAATTCCCGCCCCCGCCGTTCCGGCTCTGCCAGACCCGTTCCATTCTCATCCGTCTCAGGGAGACCTGAGCCTCATCGAAGATGCGGCCCCATGGGAAGCGCAGCCCATGATGCAAGGGAGCGGACAAGAACACGCCGCGGCGCCGTACGCCGGAGGCAGTGGGTCGATGCTAGGTGCCTCGGTGCTGCAGCCGGGTCACTCAACGGCGCGCCATCATGATGCGCCGGATTCGTCAGTGGGTGATCTGAATCCTTCCGCACCGTTCGAGTTGCGTGACCATGCTCGTTCCGCCGTGCCGGCGGCGGTGCAGCCAGATCCTCCAATAGTGGTCTCCGACGGTCGCGGCTGCAAGCGTCCTCTTTATTCCAACGATGCGACCGTTGTCGAAGGGCTGAGGTCACTCTACGCGGGTAAGGCCAAGGAGGACACGGTCAAGCGCCATGTAAATTCTCTTTACGGCTTTGGTCGTTGGCTCTTTAAAAATAACAAGCCGGGATTTGCTGCTCGGCTTCATGAGGAGTCGCTGGATGAAGATCTCAAGGAGTACGAGAGCAGTGGTGGCTCCTCGACTGTGGCTGTGGCACTGCGTCGTCTCAGAGAGTCGGCGGGCGGAGTGCCAATGGTGGGCCGCGCTGTCCTGAATCCCGACCCTGCCGACGCCGTGCTCATCAAAGAGTACAAAGCGGCTCTCATCAAAGAGTACAAGGGAGCGCCTGCGACCGGGCCGAATCGCCAAACCATTCACGACTATGGAGCTACTCTTAGACGTTTCAGTGAATACCTGGTTGAAAACAACAAGCCGGGGATTGCGGCTCGGCTTCACGAGGAGTCGCTGGATGAAGATGCCAAGCGCTATAAGGACTCCAGTGGTGACCGGAGGATCATTGCACTAGCTCAACTCCGGAAGTTCCTGCCGTCCGCCGCACTCGGGCGCGAAATTGCCCTTGCTGCTCGTCCGGAAGACGCAGTCGGCATGGAGGCTCGTGCCATTGCTGCGCAGCACAGCGGGCCGCAGAAGGCATTGGGTCGGCCAGAGAAGCTCCCTGGGGAAGCTAATGAAGACGCCGCTGTTCTGCCATCGTCTTTCGTACCAACTGGGCACCATCACCAAGCCTCGGATCCCGCAGAGTCCTTTCGTCCCCTGATCTGGCGCGACGGCGACCAGCGCGCGCCGGACGAGCGGATCGCTGCACAGGACAGGAGCAACCTGCTACCAAGCGAGGAGGTGCCAATGAGGCCACCGGAATTCGCTCCGCCCAGCTTGCGGGCGGGCAATTCCGCCTCGCCAGAGCTCTTTCCTGAGGGGATGTCCCCCGCGGTCGAAGGGTTTTTTGGTGTTTTCGGCGACCCCAGCGGGCGGGTGCTCGGCGCATTGCAATTGCTAGGCGACGAACATATCCACAGGGATTACCAGCTCCTGGAGCAGGAGTTGCAGGGGAACAATCCAGAACTCGCCGCCCGGACGCGGTTCGTGGATCCCCTCGTAGCCAATTATCATCTGCGCTTGGGCTCCGAGAGCGACAAGCTAAGCGCATTCCAGCGCATCGTCCATAATCAGAACGGTAACGACACAGCCGACTTCCTGTTCGTGCCAGTGAGCGATGGCGGTAAGACTCTTGCGGAGCGCGGCAAACATTGGTCGCTGCTGTTCGTTGATCGCAGCGACCGGGAACGGCCGGTTGCCTATCATTATGACTCCGTCAGCGGATGGCATGACAAGCTTGCAAAACACCTCGCAGAAAGGCTGGGCGCCAGCCTGGAGACCCGCGTGGACTTACCCCGCATCGCCCAGCAGAGCAACGAGTGGGATTGCGGAGTCTACGTGGTGGACGGCACGCGGGCGCTGGTTGGGCGATTGCAAAGATGGCAGCCCGACCTGCCAGACCTGCCAGACCTGAACCTCAACAACCTCGTCGTCAATCGGCAGGCACTACAAACCCGACTCATGGGTGACGATACATCTGGAACGGCAAATTATCTCACGAACTTTGAACTCATGGACCGACAGGCGCGAGACGCGGTTAAGGAAAGCCCCGTTGGGACGTTTCACCAGCGGATCAAGCGGCTCGGCCAGTCAGCGCGAGCGTTGCACGACAGAGCCCTGGCTCCAGTCGCGCCGGACCAAGGCAACCCAGACTCGGTGTTCGTACGGGACGTTGTTCCCGGGGAAACACGCCATCATCATGCGCCGGATTCGTCAGTGGTTGATCTGAATCCCCCCGCACCGTTCGAGTTGCGTGACCATGCTCGTTCTATGCCGGCGGCGGTGCAGCCAGATCCTCCAGTAGTGGTCTCCGGTCGCGACAAGCGTCCTCTTTATTCCAACGATGCGACCGTTGTCGAAGGGCTGCGGTCAGCACTCTATGCCGGTAAGGTCGGGGAGCGCACGGTCACGGACCATGTAAATTCTCTTCTCGGCTTTGGTCGTTGGCTCTTTGATAATAACAAGCCGGGATTTGCTGCTCGGCTTGACGATCCGTTGCTGGATCAGGATCTCAAGGAGTACCAGCGCGAGAGTGGCTCCTCGAACGTGGCTAGAGCACTGGGTCGTCTCAAAGAGTCGGCGGGCGGAGCGCCAAT
This sequence comes from Mesorhizobium sp. M0496, assembly GCF_040321205.1. NCBI lineage: Bacteria > Pseudomonadati > Pseudomonadota > Alphaproteobacteria > Hyphomicrobiales > Phyllobacteriaceae > Mesorhizobium > Mesorhizobium sp. M0496. The sequence goes on from NZ_JAMYRC010000052.1 coordinate 36,048, forward strand.
GGTGGGCCGCGCTGCCCTGAATCCCGACCCTGTCGACGCCGAGCTCATCAGAGATTACAAAGCGGCTCTCATCAAAAAGTACGAGGCAGAGCCTGCGACCGGGCCGAATCCCAAAACCACTCAGGACTATGCGGCTACTCTTAGACGTTTCAGTCAATACCTGCATGAAAACAACAGGCCGGGGATTGCGGCTCGGCTTTACGAGGGGTCGCTGGATGAAGATGCCAGGCGTTATTTGGACTCCAGTGGTAACCGGTGGATCAGTGCACTAGCTCATCTCCGGAAGTTCCCGCCGTACGCCGCACTCGGGCGCGAAATTGCCCTTGCTGCTCGTCCGGAAGACGCAGTCGGCATGGAGGCTCGTGCCATTGGGGACGCCGCTGCGCAGCACAGCGGGCCGCAGAAGGCATTGGGTCGGCCAGAGAAGCTCCCTGGGAAAGCTAAGCAGCTGAGCGAGATCGGCAATTCAGGCGCTCGCGTGCTGATGCAGGCCCCCACCCATCAAGTGGGTGCATTGCCATGGGAGGCGCAGCCCATGATGCTGGGGGACGAGCACCTGGCACCGCATACCGGAGGCAGTGGGTCGATGCTGGGTGCCTCGGTGCTGCAGCCGGGTCACTCAAGGGCGCGCCATCATGATGCGCCGGATTCGTCAGTGGTTGATCTGAATCCCCTCGCACCGTCCGATTTGCGTGACCATGCTCGTTCTGTGCCGGCGGCGCCTGCCGGGCCAGCGTTCGCCAGGGCTGAGGAGACGCCCTCCGCGGTTGGCGAGGCCGCGGTGGCCGAAAGGTGGGCTCGGTTGCAAAAGCAAATGGACGAACCAGTGCATGATCCCGGCCCTCAAGTGGATACATCGCCATGGGAGGCGCAACTCATGGTGCAAGGGAGCGGACAAGAACACGCCGCGGCGCCCTACGCCGGAGGCAGTGGGTCGATGCTGGGTGCCTCGGTGCTGCAGCCGAGTCACTCAAGGGCGCGCCATCATGATGCGCCGGATTCGTCAGTGGTTGATCTGAATCCCCTCGCACCGTTCGAGTTGCGTGACCATGCTCGTTCTGTGCCGGCGGCGCCTGCCGGGCCAGCGTTCGCCAGGGCTGGGGAGACGCCCTCCGCGGTTGGCGAGGCCGCGGTGGCCGAAAGGTGGGCTCGGTTGCAAAAGCAGAAGGTCGACGCTGATTTGTCGGGATATTTCGACTCGATTCCGCACGCGGACCTTCTACGATCGCCATGGGAGGCGCAACTCATGACGCAAGGGAGCGGACAAGAACACGCCGCGGCGCCCTACGCCGGAGGCAGTGGGTCGATGCTGAGTGCCTCGGTGCTGCAGCCGGGTCACTCAACGGCGCGCGATTCGTCAGTGGTTGATCTGAATCCCCCCGCACCGTTCGAGTTGCGTGACCATGCTCGTTCTGTGCCGGCGGCGCCTGCCGGGCCAGCGTTCGCCAGGGCTGAGGAGACGCCCTCCGCGGTTGGCGAGGCCGCGGTGGCCGAAACGCTGGCTCGGTCGCAAAAGCAGATGGTCGACGCTGATTTGTCGGGATATTTCGACTCGATTCCGCACGCGGACCTTCTACGATCGCCATGGGAGGCGCAACTCATGCAAGGGAGCGGACAAGAACACGCCGCGGCGCCCTACGCCGGAGGCAGTGGGTCGATGCTGGGTGCCTCGGTGCTGCAGCCGGGTCACTCAACGGCGCGCCATCATCATGCGCCGGATTCGTCAGTGGTTGATCTGACTCCCCCCGCACCGTCCGAGTTGCGTGACCCTGCTCGTTCTGTGCCGGCGGCGGTGCAGCCAGATCCTCCAATAGGGGTCTCCGGTCCCGACAAGCGTCCTCTTTATTCCAACGATGCGACCGTTGTCGAAGGGCTGAGGTCAGCATTGGAGAGCACGGTCAAGCGCCATGTAAATTCTCTTCTCGGCTTTGGTCGTTGGCTCTTTGATAATAACAGGCCGGGATTTGCTGCTCGGCTTCACGAGGAGTCGCTGGATCCGGATCTCAAGGAGTACGAGAGCAAGAGTGGCTCCTCGGACGTGGCTAGAGCAGTGGGTCATCTCAAGACGTGGGCGGGCGGAGCGCCAGTGCTGGACCGCGCCGCTGTCCTGAATAATCCCGACCCTGCCGACGCCGCGCTCATCAGAGATTACACAGCGGCTCCCATCAAAGAGTACAAGGCAGCGCCGACCGGGCCGAATCCCGCTACCATTCAGACCTATGGATCTGCTCCTAGACGTTTCAGTGAATACCTGGTTGAAAACAAAAAGCCGGGGATTGCGGCTCGGCTTCACGAGGGGTCGCTGGATGAAGATGCCAAGCGCTATAACAACTCCGGTGGGATCAGTGCACTAGCTCATCTCCGGAAGTCCGAACTCGGGCGCGAGCTCCCTGGGAAAGCTAATGAAGACGACGCTGTTCTGCCATTGTCTTTCGTGCCAACTGGGCCCCATCACCAAGCCTCGGATCCCGCAGGGTCCTTTCGTCCCCTGATCTGGCGCGACGGCGACCAGCGCGCGCCGGACGAGCGGATCGCTGCACAGGACAGGAGCAACCAGCTATCAAGCGAGGAGGTCCTCATCAACCGTGAGCATGATACAGCGGAGTTGAGACCAGCGAAGAGGCAAAGGCCCCTGAACAGTCGTCTGCAGGACGTTGCCACTGAGCCGCAGCTGAGCGAGATCGGCAATTCAGGCGCTCGCGTGCTGATGCAGGCCCCCACCCATCAAGTGGGTGCATTGCCATGGGAAGCGCAGCCCATGATGCAAGGGAGCGGACAAGAACACGCCGCGGCGCCGTATGCCGGAGGCAGTGGGTCGATGCTGGGTGCCTCGGTGCTGCAGCCGGGTCACTCAACGGCGCGCCATCATCATGCGCCGGATTCGTCAGTGGTTGATCTGAATCCCCCCGCACCGTCCGAGTTGCGTGACCATGCTCGTTCTGTGCCGGCGGCGGTGCAGCCAGATCCTCCAATAGGGGTCTCCGGTCGCGACAAGGGTCCCCTCTATTCCAACGATGCGACCGTTGTCGAAGGGCTGAGGTCAGCTTACGCGGGTAAGGTCAAGGAGAGCACGGTCAAGCGCCATGTAAATTCTCTTCTCGGCTTTGGTCGTTGGCTCTTTGACAATAACAGGCCGGGATTTGCTGCTCGGCTTGACGAATCGTCGCTGGATCAGGATCGCAAGGAGTACGAGAGCAGGGGTGGCCCCTCGGAGTACGAGAGCAGGGGTGGCCCCTCGATCGTGGCTAGAGCACTGGGTCGTCTCAAGACGTTGGCGGGCGGAGCGCCAGTGGTCGACCGCCCTGTCCGGAATCCCTACCCTGCCGACGCCGCGCTCATCAGAGATTACACAGCGGCTCTCATCAAAGAGTACAAAGAAGCGCCTGCGACCGGGCCGAATCGCGGTACCATTCAGGTCTATGGATCTACTCTTATACGTTTCAGTGAATACCTGCATGAAAACAAAAAGCCGGGGATTGCGGATCGGCTTCACGAGGGGTCGCTGGATGAAGATGCCAAGCGCTATGTGAACTCCGGTGGTAACCGGAGGATCAGTGCACTAGCTCATCTCCGGAAGTTCGCACCCGGGCGCGAAATTGCCCTTGCTGCTCGTCCGGAAGACGCAGTCGGCATGGAGGCTCGTGCCATTGGGGACGCCGCTGCGCAGCGCAGCGGGACGCAGGAGGCATTGGGTCGGCCAGAGAGGCCCCCTGGGAAAGCTAAAGACGGGCGGGTGCTCCGCGCATTGGAATGGCTAGGCGACGAACATATCCAGAGGGATTACCAGCTCCTGGAGCAGGAGTTGCAGGGGAACAATCCAGATCTCGCCGCCCGGACGCGGTTCGTGGATCCCCTCGTAGCCAATTATCATCTGCGCTTGGGCTCCGAGAGCGACAAGCTAAGCGCATTCCAGCGCATCGTCCATAATCAGAACGGTAACGACACAGCCGACTTCCTGTTCGTGCCAGTGAGCGATGGCGGTAAGACTCTTGCGGAGCGCGGCACCCATTGGTCGCTGCTGTTCGTTGATCGCAGCGACCGGGAGCGGCCGGTTGCCTATCATTATGACTCCTACAACGGATGCAATGACACGCTTGCAAAAGAGCTCGCAGAAAATCTGGGCGCCAGCCTGGAGACCCGCGTGGGCGTATCCCGCATCGCCCAGCAGAGCAACGTGGTGGATTGCGGAGTCTACGTGGTGGACGGCACGCGGGCGCTGGTTGGGCGATTGCAATCGCAGCCAGATAACCTGAACCTCAACAACCTCGTCGTCAATCGGCAGGCACTACAAACCCGCCTCAGGGGTGACAATACATTCGGAACGGCAAATAATCTCACGAACTTTGAACTCATGGACCGACAGGCCCGAGACGCGGTTAAGGAAAGCGCCGTTGGGACGTTTCACCAGCAGATCAAGCGGCTCGGCCAGTCAGCGCCAGACGTTGCTCCCGGGGACCCATTTAAATCTCAAAGTCTTGAGAGCAAGGGGGACGCCGCTGCGCAGCACAGCGGGCCGCAGGAGGAATACAGTTGGCCAGAGTATCTCCCCCCTGGGAAAGCTAATGAAGACGACGCTGTTCTGGCATCGTCTTTCGTGCCAACTGGGCCCCATCACCAAGCCTCGGATCCCGCAGGGTCCTTTCGTCCCCTGAGCTGGCGCGACGGCGACCAGCGCGCGCCGGACGAGCGGATCGCTGCACAGGACAGGAGCAACCAGCTACCAAGCGAGGAGGTCCTCATCAACCGTGAGCATGATACAGCGGAGTTGAGACCAGCGAAGAGGCAAAGGACCCCGAACAGTCGTCTGCAGGACGTTGCCACTGAGCCGCAGCTGAGCGAGATCGGCAATTCAGGCGCTCGCGTGCTGATGCAGGCCCCCACCCATCAAGTGGGTGCATTGCCATGGGAGGCGCAGCCCATGATGCAAGGGAGCGGACAAGAACACGCCGCGGCGCCGTACGCCGGAGGCAGTGGGTCGATGCTGGGTGCCTCGGTGCTGCAGCCGGGTCACTCAACGGCGCGCCATCATGATGCGCCGGATTCGTCAGTGGTTGATCTGAATCCCCCCGCACCGTCCGAGTTGCGTGACCATGCTCGTTCTGTGCCGGCGGCGGTGCAGCCAGATCGCCCAAAAGTGGTCTCCGGTCCCGACAAGGGTCCTCTTTATTCCAACGATGCGACCCTTGTCGAAGGGCTGAGGTCAGCACTCTATGCCGGTAAGGTCGGGGAGATCACGGTCAAGCGCCATGTAGATATTCTTTTCGGCTTTGGTCATTGGCTCGTTGAAAATAACAAGCCGGGGATTGCGAATCGGCTTCACGATTCGTCGCTGGATCGGGATCGCAAGGAGTACGAGATCTGGGGTGGCGGCCCCTCGGCCGTGGCTGGGTCACTGGGTCGTCTCAAGACGTGGGCGGGCGGAGCGCCAGTGGTGGGCCGCCCTGCCCTGAATCCCCACCCTGCCGACGCCGTGCTCATCAGAGAGTACACAGCGGCTCTCATCAAAGCGTACGAGGCAGCGCCGACCGGGCCGAAACCCCGTACCGTTGAGGTCTATGGGTCTGCTCTTAGACGTTTCAGTCAATGCCTGGTTGAAAACAAAAAGCCGGGGATTGCGGATCGGCTTCACGAGCGGTCGCTGGATGAAGATGCCAAGCGCTATATGAAAACCGCTGAAATCAGTGCACTAACTCATGTCCGGAAGTTCGCACTCGGGCGCGAAATTGCCCTTGCTGCTCGTCCGGAAGACGCAGTCGGCATGGAGGCTCGTGCCATTGGGGACGCCGCTGCGCAGACCGCGGCACAAGCTCATGGCCACGCAGGAGAGCAGGGACCCATCTCTCGAGCTCAACAAGTCGCGCCAGCGCCGTTTGAACGGCACTTGGGCAAGAAGCGCGAGGCCCAGGACGGACTGACGAGTACACTTGACAGGAGCAACCTCGTGAACAGCGGGGGCGTCATCATAAACAATGAACATTACACAGCGCTGTTGAGACCGGCGAAGAGGCAGAGGACTGATAATCCGCAAAGCCGCGCCATGGGGCGGCAACTGAGCGAAGCAACCACGACGTCCATCAGCCAAGCCTCCGATCAAGCCCGAGCGGACCTAGTGGCTTCCTTCAGAAGCAGGGAGCGCTCCGACGCGGGGCGTTGAGCTCCATGGCTGGGGTCAAGCAGAACAGCTCTCTTGACGACAGAGGGGCTGATGCGATCTCCGGACCGGTAGCTCTCGCCGTAATTGATCAGGCTGGTACTGTTGGAAGGCTTGATCAGCCTCGTC
>NZ_JAMYRC010000053.1:0-42041 GCF_040321205.1 Mesorhizobium sp. M0496
AGAGAGAAGACGGACAAACCCCGTTTTACGGGGCATGCACATGCGGCATTTCGATTCACTCAAAACTTTCCCCGGACAGCCCTGCTCCTTGCGGGGGAGATGGCCGGCAGGCCAGAGGGGGGTGCTGGCCCGCCAACATTTGACAGACCTCTTCGCAGCAGCGACGGTCAACAGCAAACCGCGCTTCGAGCATCGTTCGCCAATTGCCGTTGACCCCGACCCGCATCTGCCCGAAGTGTAGCGCCCCATGGCCACGCACGCTCCACCCAAACCGACCGAAATACCCCTCACCTTCGCCGTGCTGGTCTTCCCCGGCTTTCCGATGATGGCGTTCAGCTCGGTCATCGAGCCGCTGCGCGCCGCCAATGTCCTGGCGAAGCGGCAGTGCTATCGCTGGATCATCGTCGGAGCCACCCAAGGCTCGGTCGAGGCTTCGAATGGCGTCGTCATCCAGCCGGGCTTTTACGCCGAGGACGCGCCGAAGGTTGACCGCATCGTCGTCTGCTCGGGCGGCGATGCCGATCACCTCGTCGCCGAGGACGCGGCAAGCTGGATCCGCAAGAGCCTGCGCGGCGGCGCCCACATCGGCGCGGTGGCGGATGCGGCGTTCTTCCTCGCCCGCGCGGGTCTGCTCGACAGCCACGCCTGTACCTTGCACTGGACCAGCCAGGCCGCCTTCACCGAGGCATTTCCCAACATCGAGCTCAGGCGCCACCTTTACGTCATCGACCGCAAGCGGTTCACCTCGGCCGGCGGCGTCGGCAGCCTCGACATGATGCTGGAGATCATCACCCGCGACTACGGCGCCGAGCTTGCCGCCGGCGTCGCCGAATGGTTCGTGCACAGCCAGCTGCGCTCCAGCATCGACCGCAAGATGATGCCGTTGCGGCTGCGCACCGGCGTCCGCAACGAGTTGGTGCTGTCGGCAATCGCCATCATGGAGGACGCGGTCGAAGAGCGGCTCGGCATGGCCGAGCTGACCGCGAAGCTCGGCGTGTCGTCCGACAAGCTCGAACGCTCCTTTCGCTCCGAACTCGCCATCTCGCCCAATGGCTACTACCGGCGCCTGCGGCTGAAGCGCGCCGCCGACCTCCTGGCGCATTCGACGCTCGCCGTACGCGACGTGGCGCTCGCCTGCGGCTTCGCCTCGATGTCGAGCTTTGCCCGGGCTTTTCGCGAGGAGCATGGCCATCCGCCGAAACTGGCGAGACGGCATTAGGGTGCGCTCGCTGACGCGATGAGATGTTAGCGGGACAGCACCCCCCTCTGTCCTACCGGACATCTCCCCCGCAAGGGGGGAGATCGGATGTCACCTCGACTTTCGCCAATCTCTAACGTGGCAAGACGAGCGGCGACATTGAAACTGCCATCTCCCTCCTTGCGGGGGAGATGGCCGGCAGGCCAGAGGGGGGTGCTGGCCCTCCAGCGTTCCGCATTAGGTACCCAGCGGCATCCCGCACAACAAACGCGGTTTTCCGCACAATCCATCCACCCCTCTTGCGCCATGCTCATCCCTCGCAACCCAGCCAAGGCCGTACCCATGAGCATCGTCGTATTCGATCCCGACAGCACCGAGGACGTGGACTTCAAGGACCGCATGCGCCACCCGGCGGCGGCCGATCCGGCGGGCGGCATGTGGCTGTCGGACACCGAGCCGTCCTTCATCGACGCCGACGCTTTGCGAAAAGGCCGGCTGGAAAAACTGCGCGGCTGGATGCGCGAGGCCGGCTATGGCGGCGTGGTGCTGTTCGATCCGTACAACCAGCGCTACGCCACCGGCTCGCGCAATATGTTCGGCTATTTCCTGCGCAACTCGACCCGCTACTTCTTCATCCCCACCGACGGGCCGATCGTGCTGTTCGAATACCCGCAGAGCTACCATGTCTCGATGGTGCTCGACACGATCGACGAGGCGCGTCCTTCCAAGCTGGTCTGGTCGTCGGTCTCCGGCCGCGACGACCAGACCGCCGGCCCCTTCGCCGACGAGATTGCCGAGCTCCTGAAGCAGCATGGCGGCGGCTCGATGAAGCTCGGGCTAGACCGCTGCAGCCATCTGCAGGCGCTCGCCCTGGAAAAGCGCGGCTGCGAGGTCCGCGATTGCCAGGGCGAAATCCTGGCGGTGCGCGCCGTCAAGACGCCTGAGGAAGTCAAATGCCTGCAGGTGTCGATGGCCGGCGCCGAGGCTGCCGTCTATGCGGTGCGCGAGGCGATCAAGCCCGGCGTTTCCGAAAACGACCTGTTCGCCATCATGTATGGCGAGGTCATCCGCCAGGGCGGCGAGTTCATCGAGACGCGGCTGCTCACCTCCGGCCAGCGCACCAATCCGTGGTTCAACGAGGCCAGCGGCCGCAAGATCCGCCCCGGCGAATTGCTGGCGCTCGATACCGACACGATCGGCTGCTACGGCTACTATTCCGATTTCTCCCGCACCTTCCGCTGCGGGCCGGGCAAGCCGACTCCCTACCAGAAGTCGCTCTACCGCATGGCGCACGACCAGGTTCAGCACAACATTTCGATCGTCAAACCCGGCATGGCCTTTCGCGAGATCGCCGAAAAGGCCTGGAAAATCCCGGACCGTTTCGTCGACCAGCGCTACACCTCGGTCATGCATGGCGTCGGCATGCATGGCGAAACACCGTTCATCGCGCATGCCATGGACTACGAGACCTATGGCCGCGACGGCCATATCGTGCCAGGCATGGTGGTGAGCGTGGAAAGCTATATCGGCGAAAAGGGCGGCCGCGAGGGCGTCAAGCTGGAGGACGAGATCCTGATCACCGACACCGGTACTGAACTTCTGTCGCGCTTCCCGTATGAGGACGAGTTTCTGGAGAAGCAGGTTTGATATCCGCAGCCAACGCTCATAACGGGCGCCTCATTCCTTCCCACCCCCCTCTGTCCTGCCGGACATCTCCCCCGCAAGGGGGGAGATTTGCAGCGTCGCCTACGGCGCTTTTTCCTGCAGCTCTGGTGATTGGCGAAGGCATTCGCGACGGCCGATCTCCGACCTTGAGGGGGAGATGCCCGGCAGGGCAGAGGGGGGCGCTGTCCCGCCGGCATACGAAAGGGTCTTTGACTGCCTCGCCCATGCATCAGGCAGGCGCGGCATGAAAACCCCCATCTCCATCAAGCGCGGCACCGTAGCCGCGATCTTCATCGACCTGCAAGAAGAGCATCGGCAGGACAAGCGCTACCTCGTCGAGGGCTACGCAACGATCCTCGCCAACGTCCAGCGCCTGCAGGCGGCGGCGCGGCAAAACAACGTGCCGCTCTACCACTGGGCCTACATCGTCGATCTCGACAAGCAGGATCGGCCGTTTCATCCGGTCGGCGACGACGGCAAGTCGGCCTTTTCCGACAAGAGCGATCCGCTGACCGAGATCTGCCATGAGGTGGCGCCGGCCAATGGCGAAGCGCTGCTGATCAAGGCCGAGGCCAGCGCTTTTCGCACCGGGCCGGCGGCCCGCGACATCAAGTCCGCCGGCATCGAATGGCTGGTCGTATCAGGCGTCTGGACCGAGGCCTGCATCGACGCGTCGGTGAAGGATGCGGTGGCGAAAGGTTTTCGCGTGCTCTTGGTCAAGGATGCCTGCGGCAGCGGCAGTGCGGCCATGCACCAGACCGGCATAATCAACCTCGCCAACCGGCTGTATGGCGGCGCCGTCACCGATACCGAAGGCGCCTGCCGGCTGCTGGCCGGCGAAACCGTCACCGCATGGCAGGTCGAAGGCTCGGTGCCGCTGCGCTTCAGTTTTGAGAATGCGGCCGCGCTCTACGCCGAGCTATGACTGTCGAAAGCATGACTCGGGGCTCCTACGAAACCCGGCTCGACCCAGAGCTCTGGGTCTATATCGATGCGGTCAACGCCTGGTATCCGCCCGAAATCCTCGGCCTGCCGATCGACAAGCAGCGCGCCGTCTACGACAGGATGAGCCGCGCCTTCCACCAGGGCCGCCCGCCCGGGGTCAAGGCCCGCGACGGCCTGATCGCCGCGGCCGGCCGCGACATTCCGGTCCGTCGCTACCAGTCTGCCGGCACGGCCGCGAAGGCGATGGTCGTCTATTACCATGGCGGCGGCTTCATCCTCGGCGGGCTCGAAAGCCATGACGACATCTGCGCAGAACTCTGCGCCGGCACCGGTTTCGACGTGCTGTCGGTCGACTACCGGCTGGCACCGGAGCATGTCCACCCCGCCGCCTTCGACGATGCCGTCAGCGCCTTCGAATGGGCGGCAACGACATCAGGCCTGCCGCTGGTGCTATGCGGCGAAAGTGCGGGCGGCAACCTCGCCGCGGCGGTGGCGCAGGCGACGCGCCGGCACGCCAGTGCGGCCATCGGCCAGGTGCTGATCTATCCCGGCCTCGGCGGCGACGAGAGCGCCGGCTCCTACATCGAGCACGCCGAGGCACCGCTGCTGTCCGTGGGCGACATTGCCTTCTACCGCGACGTTCGCTCGGCTAAGCGGCAATCACCCGACGATCCGACCTTCTCGCCTTTGCGCGACACTGATTTCTCCGGCTTGCCGCCGACGGTGATCGTCACCGCCGAATGCGACCCGCTGTCGTCGGATGGCGAGGCCTACCGCGACCGGATTTTGGCTAGCGGCGGGAGAGCATGGTGGCACGAGGAGCCGAAGCTGGTGCACAGCTTCCTGCGCGCCCGCACGACTGTACCGGCAGCGACGGAGGCGTTTGCGCGGATCGTGGCGGCGGTTGGAGCGCTGGGCCGGGGTGCGTGGCCGTATTGAGGCGCTGAGGAAGGAAGGCGCCAGCGGTGAGGCGCCGATCTCCCCCCTTGAGGGGGAGATGGCCGGCAGGCCAGAGGGGGGCGCTGTCCCGCCGACTTCTCAGTCAAGTCGACGGTGCTCTCGAACGGATATTGAATAATCAGGACACCGAAGGTTGCGCTCTATGGCGCCCCCCTCTGCCCTGCCGGGCATCTCCCCCTCAAGGGGGGAGATTGGCTGTCCTCCCCCTGCGGAGCACCGCACAATCACTGCGGAAAACCGAACACTCCCGTGCGTCACCCCGCTCTATCATTCCCTCAGGCAAAAGGCGTCCCGGCGATCGCATCCTTCCCCGCGTCTGTCGATCGGTCGGGGCGCCCAACAACAGGGGAACGACGATGAAATTCATGCTGACCGACCGCAAATTGCACCCGCGGGCAAAACCCGTCGCCGACGATTTCAGGACCGGCGGCATCAACCGTCGCGAATATCTGGCCTTGATGGCCGGTCTCGGCGTCAGCGCCGCCGGCGCGCTGGCGCTGGGCGGGCTGGCCCCCACCCCTGCCCGCGCGGCGGAACCCAAGAAAGGCGGCGTCTTGCGCGTCGCCATGAACGTCAAGGGTTTTAAGGATCCGCGCACCTTCGATGGCGTCGAGATGTCCAACGTCGCCCGCCATTGCAACGAATATCTGGTGCGCTGGAACACCGACTTCTCCTTCGAGCCCTGGCTGCTCGAAAGCTGGGAGGCGAGCGACGACGCCAGGACGCTCACGCTGCATGTCCGCAAGGGCATTTCCTGGTCGAACGGCGATGCCTTCAACGCCGACGATGTCATCCACAACCTCACCCGCTGGTGCGATGCCTCGGTGGCAGGCAATTCGGTCGCCGCGCGTATGGGCGCGCTGGTCAATGCCGACACCAAGAAGGTTGTCGACGGCGGCATCGCCAAGGTCGACGACTTCACCATAAAACTCAATCTGCCAAAACCCGACATTTCGCTGATTGCCGGCATGGCCGATTATCCCGCGCTGATCATGCACCGCTCCTATGAGGGCGACGCCGATCCCAAGAAGGCGCTGGCCATTACCACCGGCCCCTGCGAGCTGGTCAGCTGGGATGCCGAGACGGGCGCCGAGGTGAAACGCAGGGATAAGCCGTGGTGGAAGGGCGAGTTCCACCTCGACGGCATCAAATGGGTCGATTACGGCTCCGATCCCAACGCCATGCTGTCGGCCTTCGAATCCGGCGAGATCGACACCGACCACGAAACCGCCTCCGATGCCGTCTCGCAGACCGAGCAGATGGGGCTGATGAATTCCGAGATCGCCACCGGCTCCACCATCGTAGCCCGCTTCAATGTCGGCAACGCGCCCTATGACGACATTAAGGTGCGCCGCGCCGCCCAGCTCGCCGTCGACAATTCCGCCGTGCTGGCGCTCGGCCTCGGCGGCCGCGGCAAGCCCGCCGACAACCACCATGTCGGCCCCATGCACCCCGAATATGCCGATATCGGCCCGGCCAGGCGCGACATGGATCAGTCGAAGAAGCTGCTCGCCGAGGCCGGCAAGGCCGACCACGAATTCGAACTCATCTCCGTCGATGTCGAATGGCAAAAGAGCACCGGCGACGCCATCGGCGCGCAGATGCGCGAGGCCGGCCTCAAGATCAAGCGCACCGTGCTGCCGGCCGCCACCTTCTGGAACGACTGGAGCAAATACCCCTTCTCCTGCACCGAATGGCTCGGCCGCCCGCTCGGCGTCCAGGTGCTGGCGCTGGCGTATAAATCCGGCGCCGCCTGGAACGAAAGCGCCTACGCCAACAAGGAGTTCGACGAGCTGCTCGACAAGGCGCTGGCGACCCCGGACGCCAAGGCGCGCAAGGAGATCATGGCCAAGATCGAGCAGAATCTGCGCGACTCAGGCATCATCATCCAACCCTACTGGCGCTCGGTCTACCGGACGTATCGCAAAGGCATCGAAGGCTGCGAACAGCACCAGGCGCTTGAGCAGCACTTTGAGAAGGTGTGGTTGGAGAGTTGAGCCTTCGCTCTTCCTGGGTTCCTCTCCCTCCGGAGGGGGGAGAGGTGGCGCTGCGAAGCAGCGACGGAGTGGGGGACGCCATTCGCAAAGTCAAAACCGGGTCAGGATCGAGGATAGAGGCCCCGGCTAGCGTGCGCATATCGCGGGTCAGCACCGCCCCTCATTGCCCTGCCGGGCGTTCGTCGTTCGAAAAGCCAAGCAATTGGCTTTTCGTCCGCTGCGCGGATCACTTCTCACCTCCCCGTATAGTGACGGGGAGAATGTAGCCGGCCGCATCGCCGGCGCTTTCCTTGCAACGCTGGAGATTGGCGAAAGCGGCGACGACATCGTCCCTCGCCCCGTCTCTATAGGGAGAGGATGCCGGCAGGCAGGTGAGGGGCAGCGCCAGCGTTGGCCTTCCCTTCCCCCTGCGGAAGAAGGCCAGCAGCGTCAGCGCCCCGTTCACATGCGACGAAAGCAGACACAGGCGCGCGCCCGTTCACCTCTCGGTCTTCACCAAAGTCCAGATCCAGCCGGCAAAAGTCAGCACCAGGAACGGATAGCCGGCGGCGGGCAGCGGCGCCGAGGTGGGCAGCAAGGGCGTGCCCCGGAGGATCATGCCTGCCGAGACGACAAACAGCCCGGCGGCCACTAGCGCGGTGAGCCGCATCCACACGGCGAAAGTCTTCGGCGCGCTGACCATGACAAGCGCGGCCGCCCACAGCGAGATGCCGCCGACATAGGTGGGCACGCTGGCCTCCAGCCCCGCCGCATTGCCGGCGAGCAGCAGGCTTTCGCCGGCAAGGAAGGTCAGGAATCCCGCCGCAACACAGTCATTGCCCAGCCGCTGGTATTTCATCGTCAGCAGCGCGGTCGCCACCACCAGCGCCACGCCGTCGATCGTCCACAGCGCTTCGCGCAGTTCGGCGCTGGCGACGAAGGTGCCGGCAAGCCCGAATGCGCCGCCGATGGCGAGGCCGATCGCGGCGACGACATCCAGAGGATTGGAACGCATGTGAAATCTCCCCCAAGCCGCGCGGAGGATACTCCTGGGCGGGACGTTCTCAAAGCCCGGAGGGAAGCGCAAAGCGGAAAACGGCGGAGGTGTCGGGAAGCCCTCGGGCGATCCGGCCTTGTCGCGCCCTCGCCAGCGGTCGGAGAGTGGCCGACGCGAATGCCGGTGAGGCAGTTGCCTGAGCCCGCGTCGGCCACTGGCGAACCGAGGTCCGCCGCCCGATTTTTCTAGCGCCCCATCGCGGCACGATCAACCAGGCCGAACGCTTGGTACGGAAGCGGACAAAGGCTCACCGGCCGGGCCTCAGCAAGGTCCAGATCCAGCCGACGAAGGTCAGCACCAGGAACGGATAGCCGGCGGCGGGCAGTGGCGCCGAGGTCGGCAGCAAGGGCGCGCCCCAGAGGATCATGCCCGCCGATGCGACAAACAGCACGGCGGCAACAAGCGCGGTGAGCCGCATCCACAGAGCGAAGGTTTTCGGTGCGCTGACCATGACAAGCGCTGCCGCCCATAGCGAGATGCCGCCGACATAGGAGGGCACGCTGGCCTCAAGCCCCGCCGCATTGCCGGCCAGCAGCAGGCTTTCGCCGGCAAGGAAGGTCAGGAACCCGGCTGCCACGCAGTCATTGCCGAGGCGCTGGTACTTCATCGTCAGCAGCGCGGCCGCCACCACCAGGGCCACGCCGTCGATCGCCCACAGCGTTTCGCGCAGTGGAGCGCTGGCGACGAAGGTGCCGGCGAGGCCGAAAGCGCCGCCGATGGCGAGGCCGATCGCGGCGATGGTGTCCAGCGGGTTGCTGCGCATACGATGTTCCTCAAGCCGGGTAGAGGATACGCCAAGATGGATAGCGAAGTTACTTCCAACGAAAGCGTTCTGCTAATCCTATAGCCCTAGCGTATCCGGCATGATAGTACGCGAGTAGGTCGAGGGGAGTGCTTCAGATGCCAATTGTGTTTGCGCCTTTAAAGATTTTGGATGAAGTTGCCGGCGACCTGTACTCATCAGCAAAGACAGTGGCAAGCCTTACGAAGGATGCTTTCTACCGAAATCTCCAGCTTGGGTTTTCCAAGTATATTGAAGGGAAGTACGATCGATATTCAAAGGTTCATACTCTGCTATCTCCGCATAAACCGATAGGTGTTGAAGATATATATGTACACCCCAGATTAGACAGTAGTTCAAAAACTGTTTTAGGGGAAAATTCCATCGATTTCGTTTTTGATAAAAAAGTAGTGGTCGTCCAAGCCATAGCAGGCCACGGCAAATCCATGTTCCTTAGGGACATATTTTGCCGTCTTTGTAGAATTAACTTTAACGTTATTCCGATATTTATAGAACTAAGAGATGTCGATTTCGACAAAACCAACATAATTGATGTAGCATTCGACGAAGTCTCTCCTCAGTCCTCGTTGTTTTCAAAAACAACTTTCGAAAAATTAGTTAGATCGGGGAAGGTATTGTTTCTGCTCGATGGTTTCGACGAAATCAAAACGTCTCAGCGCACCTCCGCACTTCGTAAAATCGATCAACTGACTCGGGATTTTTCTGCTGCAAAAGTCGTCGTTACCAGCCGACCAACCGATATCTTCAATGGATGGGGGCCAGCAACGATAGTAAAGATTCGAGACTATGATCTTCCGCAGATTCTGGATCTTGTCGACCGATCGCCGATCGAAGGTGAGGTGAAAGATGCGTTTCGAGGCAAGGTTGAAAATAGTTATATCAAAACCCACAAGAAGTTTCTCTCAAACCCTCTGCTTTGCAACATGATGATTTTGACGTTCATGAGGGGTGGCGATATACCGAAGCAAAAACATATATTTTATAAGAAGGCTTTTGAAACTCTCTATCGCCATCATGATGATATGAAGTTCTTATATAAGCGAGACTATCACTCCGATTTGCCGGAAGATGTTTTTACCAGGCTCTGGCGTACATTTTGCTACTTTTCTTATTCGGAGCGGAAGTTTGGCTTCGACGCCGACCAAATGAAATATTTCATCGTTAGGTCAGCGAATTATCTCTCGATTGAGGTAGATGCTAAGGCGGTCGCTAGTGATTTTGTTGAATCTCTCTGTATTATAGTAAAAGACGGAGAGCAATACTCGTTCCTGCACCGATCATTTCAGGAGTATGGAGCGGCATTGTTCATATGCTCTGAGCGAGGAGTTAACGTCTTCGCTTCGCTCGATAGATTTAATGAAAATGGAAATGACGATGTGCTTGAGTTGTCTCTAATGACCAACAGAGAGCTTGTAGAGCAAGATTATATTTTGCCGAAGCTGGAATTCGTTATCAAACAAGTAAAGCGGCTGCGGTCAGTTCGAAAGAAGATGAAACTATTTTATTCGGCGCTGTCACTAGAAAAGATCGAAGCCGATGGTGAATTTGAGCTATATTTTACGATGCCCTCCCGCGGTAGTCAGTCAATTTCACATTTCGCTATATTTCTTCGTAGGAATTATAGACCTATGTTCGACCATGGCCCTTATCAAAAGCTCCGTAGCTGGCTTCGACGGCTCAGCAGGGAGGAAAACGCGAACCGAAAAGATATTAGCTTCCGCATCGATCTAGACGAAATAGACGAAGCTTCTGCCGCAGAAACCCCCATCGTAGACCTCGTGAAGAGTTATCTAGATGCCTTCGCGTCTATTCGGGGCGAGATTCTGGAGCGAAAAAAGCATCAGGACCAGATGCTAAAAGTTTGAGAGAAGTTCGCCCTCAATCGCCCATCTTAAGCGCCTGGATAAACGCCTCCTGCGGGATATCCACCTTGCCGAACTGCCGCATCCGCTTTTTGCCTTCTTTCTGCTTGTCCAGCAGCTTGCGTTTGCGCGAGACGTCGCCGCCGTAGCACTTGGCGGTCACGTCCTTGCGCAGCGCCGAGATGGTTTCGCGGGCGATGACCTTGCCGCCGATCGCGGCCTGGATCGGGATCTTGAACAGATGGTTCGGGATCAGCTCCTTCAGCTTCTCGCACATCTGCCGGCCGCGCTTTTCCGCCGCGGTGCGGTGCACCAGCATGGACAGCGCGTCGACCGGCTCCTCATTGACCAGGATCGACATCTTGACGAGGTCGCCCTCCTTGTAGTCGGTCAGCTGGTAGTCGAAGGAGGCGTAGCCCTTGGAGATCGACTTCAGCCGGTCGTAGAAATCGAACACGACTTCGTTGAGCGGCAGATCGTAGATCAGCATGGCGCGCTTGCCGACATAGGAGAGGTCGGCCTGGATGCCGCGCCGGTCCTGGCAGAGTTTCAATATGCCGCCGAGATAGTCGTCGGGCGTCAAGATGGTGGCGCGAATCCACGGCTCCTCGATGGCGGAGATTTTCACCACGTCGGGCATGTCGGCCGGGTTGTGCAATTCCTTCATCGAGCCGTCGTTGAGCAGCAGCCGATAGACGACGCTGGGTGCCGTGGCGATCAGATCGAGGTTGAACTCGCGTTCCAGCCGCTCCTGGATGATTTCGAGATGTAAGAGGCCAAGGAAGCCGCAGCGATAGCCGAAGCCGAGCGCGGCGCTGGTTTCCATTTCAAAAGAGAAGCTGGCGTCGTTGAGGCGCAACTTGCCGACCGCGGCGCGCAGATCCTCGAAATCGGCGGCGTCGACCGGGAACAGGCCGCAGAACACCACCGGTTGCGCCGGCTTGAAGCCGGGCAGTGCCTTGGCGGTGGCGCGCTTGTCCTCGGTGATGGTGTCGCCGACGCGGGTGTCGGCCACTTCCTTGATCGAGCCGGTGAAGAAGCCGAACTCGCCGGGGCCGAGCTCGTCGACATTGATGCGGGCCGGCGTGAACACGCCGGTGCGCTCGACCAGGTATTTGGCACCGGTGCCCATCATGCGGATGGTCTGGCCCTTCTTCAACACGCCGTCGATGATGCGCACCAGAACGATGACGCCGAGATAAGCGTCGTACCAGCTATCGACCAGCATCGCCTTCAGCGGCGCCGAAGCGTCGCCCTCGCGCGGCGGCGGCAATTGGTGGACGATGGCCTCCAGCACATCGGGAATGCCAAGCCCGGTCTTGGCCGAGATCAGCACGGCGTTGGAAGCGTCGATGCCGATCACCTCCTCGACCTGCTCGCGGATGCGCTCGGGCTCGGCCGCCGGCAGGTCGACCTTGTTCAGCACCACGACGATCTCGTGGTTGTTGTCGATGGCCTGGTAGACATTGGCCAGCGTCTGCGCCTCGACGCCCTGCGAGGCATCGACGACCAGCAACGAGCCCTCGCAGGCGGCGAGCGAGCGCGACACTTCATAGGCGAAGTCGACATGTCCGGGCGTGTCGATCAAATTGAGGATATAGTCCTCGCCATTGTTGGCGCGGTACTTCAGCCGCACCGTCTGCGCCTTGATGGTGATGCCGCGCTCGCGCTCGATGTCCATCGAGTCCAGCACCTGCTCCTTCATGTCGCGCAGCTCCAGTCCGCCGGTCAGCTGGATCAGCCGGTCGGCAAGCGTGGATTTGCCATGGTCGATATGGGCGACGATGGAGAAATTCCGGATGTGGTCGAGGGGTGTGCTCATGTCGCGCGCTTTAGCAGGGGCGGCTTGCCCGAGCAAGCCGAGCGGCCCGCTGCCGGGGCAGGCGCGGGCGTTTGTCGGCTTTATCAGGTGATTTCTCGAAAAATCGATAAATTTTAACCAAGCGCGTTAGAGCATAATTCGTGATCGCCATGTTAGCAGGGGAAAATATTGTTATAAGGATCAAGGCATGCGGGGGCTGGCAGGCAGGTTTATCGGGTCGAGGAGCGGTGCATTCACGCCGATCCTCGTCGTCATCATGATTCCGCTGATCACCGCGGTCGGCTTTTCGGTCGACTACACCTCCGCGGTCCAGACCAGGTCGGCCGAGCAGGCGGCGCTCGATGCCGCGCTCCTGTCGATCACCACGATGGATACGGCCTCGACGAAGCCGCAGCGCCAGGTGGTGCTACAGGATACCTACATAGAAAACGGTGGTCAGGGCACCGCCACGCTGAACAGCTTCGACGTCAGCGCCAACGGCACCGCCACCGCGCAGGCCACGGCCAGTTTCGCCATGCCGACCGTGTTCATGCAGATCGCCAGGATCTCGACGGTGGCGGTCGGTGTCTCGTCGGCGGTGAGCAAGACGCCGGCTTTGGTGGAGGCTACATTCAACGTCGATCACGTTTCAGGCTACTGGAACAAGACCATGACCTTGTACGGCCTTCCCTTCGGTTGGACCCCCACGACCACAGCGACGGCCATGATGAAGGCCGACTATAAATACAAGGCGTACAATTATTCCTATACGAGCGGGGGTAAGACCTATACCGCTGCCGAGCCGAAAGGTTACGGGACGACAACTATTTCCACGGGACCAACCAATACGCTGGTTCAGACCCAAGTGTGCACGACAGTAGGATCAAAAACCGATTTCACTCCCACCGCGGGAGTTTACAGAAGCACCGCGGTAGCAAAAAGCGGAAAGATGAACGGCTCCACGGTCTATTTCAAGACGACGT
This sequence comes from Mesorhizobium sp. M0496, assembly GCF_040321205.1. Taxonomy (NCBI): domain Bacteria; kingdom Pseudomonadati; phylum Pseudomonadota; class Alphaproteobacteria; order Hyphomicrobiales; family Phyllobacteriaceae; genus Mesorhizobium; species Mesorhizobium sp. M0496. The sequence continues at coordinate 13,250 of NZ_JAMYRC010000053.1, forward strand.
GCGCGACCACGAATTCCGCCGGAAACAGCAGTGGCGCAACAATCAACGTGAACACGATGGACAAGCTCTATCTGCAGATGGATGTGCCGTCCGGACCGGTCGACCCGCTCAGGTCGAACAATACAGACACGTCGAACCGGCTCTACCTCGGCGCCGGGTACAGCACCGCGGCACAAAAGGCCCTGGACCCTTCCAAATACCTCCCCGTCGAGGTTGCCAGCAACACGGACGTCGACATCTTCAAAGTGGTGCCTTGCAGCCAGACCAGCGACCAGGCATGGGAAGACGGCGGCAACAATCCTCCACTGCCAGACGTTACGAACGCCGACTTCTTCTACAGCGTGATGGGCAAGTGCGACTTCAACAAGCGGCCGTCCGACACGCTGCTGACGCAGTAGAAATTGCCGATCTCCCCCACGAGTGGGGAGATTGGCAGCTTCGTTGGCCGCGCTCCTCTCGCGAAGTTTGGTGATTGGCGAAAGCCGTGATGAGGGTCGATCTCCCTCCTTGCGGGGGAGATGGCCGGCAGGCCAGAGGGGGGTGCTGTCCCGCCTGCCTCACATGGGAATCTCTCTGACGATCACAAACCGGTGAGCGCTGTAACGAAGCGGCAGACGGGGGCGAAGTGGGGACATGAGCGGCGCATCCAGGCGCCGCCGCCCATGGAGCAAGCCGATGTCAGGGTCCAGCAAATTCGTCACAGTGGCCAGCCTCTGCGCGCTTGCGCTGGCAGTGTCGCTCGGTGCGGCCGCTGCCCGGCCGCTCACCGTGGTCGAGCTGTTCACCAGCCAGGGCTGTTCGTCCTGCCCGCCGGCCAACGCCAATCTGATCAAGGTCAAGGACCAGCCGGGCGTGCTGGCGCTGTCCTTCAACGTCACCTATTGGGACTATCTCGGCTGGAAGGACACGTTCGGCCGCCAGGAATTCACCCAGCGCCAGGTCAGCTACGAGCCGGCGCTCGGCCATGACGGTCAGTTCACGCCGCAGGTGGTGGTGAACGGCCATGCCGATGTCGTCGGCGCGGCACCCGGCGAGATCGAAAAGCTGATCTCGGTGAGCGGCCAAACGAGCGGCCCGTCGCTGTCGCTCGACGGCGGCAAGATCAGCATCGGCGCCGGCTCGGCGCCTGGCGGCAGGGCCGATATCTGGCTGGTGCGCTATCTCAGGGGAGTCGTCCAGGTGCCGGTGGCGCGCGGCGAAAACACCGGCCGCACTTTGCCACATGCCAATGTCGTGCATTCGCTCAAGAAAATCGGCAGCTGGACTGGCGTCGCCGCGGCGCTCGATCTGCCGCCGGCTTCGGACGGCCTGAGCACCGCCGTGCTCGTCCAGTCGCCAGGCGGCGGGCCGATCCTGGCCGCCGCTACCAACTAGATCACGCTTCAAAAGAGATTGCGCAAACGCCGCACGCGCGGCGCCGCATAGAACGGCCGCCAAGAGGCCCGACGACCAACCCCAAGGAGACATCACCATGACCCATCTGTCCCGCCGCCTGACGCTGCCGGCGCTCGCTCTCGCCCTGTGCTCGACGGCGCTGTTTGCCGGCGGCATCGCCCGTGCCGACGACGCGATCAATGCAATGAAGCCGGCCGCGAATGCCATGAAACCCGCCGCTGATGCCATGAAGCCGGCCGCGGACGCCATGCAGCCTGCAACCGATGCGATGAAGCCCGCCGACCCGATGGCCACCAATTCGATGAAGCCGGCCGCCGATGCCATGAAGCCGGCGGCTGACGCGATGAAACCGGCAACCGATGCCATGAAGCCGGCCACCTAGGCCGATTGCCGGCGGCGCACGCGAATGTGAGCCCCCGCCGCAACTCGTGCGTCGCGCCGCCGTCCCTGATCCAATAGACTGATCCCAATGGAAGCCGTGAGGAGTGCAACCATGACCGACATCAAGATTTCAAACCGTTCGTTCGGCTTTGTCAAAGGCGCGCTCGCCGCACTTGCGCTGGCCGCCGCGGGCGCCGCTTTCTGGCTGACGCCGGCGGTTTCGGCCGAGGACGCGGTGAAGATCCCGCCGCCGGCCCTGGACGAGAAGGCGGCCGCCGGCAGCGAAAAGGCAATCTTCGCCGGCGGCTGCTTCTGGGGCGTGCAGGGCGTCTTCCAGCACGTCAAGGGCGTGACCAAAGCCGTCTCCGGCTACACCGGCGGCGACAGGGACACCGCCGTCTACGAGACGGTCGGCTCAGGCCGCACCGGGCACGCCGAATCCGTCGAGATCACCTACGATCCGTCCGAGGTGACCTATGGCCAGCTGCTGCAGGTCTATTTCTCGGTCGCTCACAACCCGACCCAGCTGAACTTCCAGGGACCGGACTCCGGCACGCAGTACCGCTCGACGATCTTTGCCGAAAACGAAGCGCAAAAGAAGATTGCCGAGAGCTACATCGCCCAGCTCGACCAGGCCAAGGTGTTTGCAAAGCCGATCGTCACCACGCTGGAAACCGGCAAGACCTTCTATCCGGCCGAGAACTATCATCAGGATTTCCTGACGCTGAATCCGACCTATCCCTACATCGTCTACAACGACCTGCCCAAGGTGGCGAACCTGAAGGCGCTGTTCCCGGCGCTGTACAGCGAAAAGCCGGTGCTGGTGCTGTCGGCGAGCAATTGAGGCGCATGATCTCCCCCCTCGAGGGGGAGATGGCCGCGAAGCGGCCAGAGGGGGTCGGTCCGACCGGGCTCGACCCCTTGCGGCAGAAGAAGGTTAGCGCTTCACGCGCAGCGACCCCCTCTGTCGCCTGCGGCGACATCTCCCCCTCGAGGGGGGAGATTATGCCTCCTCAGTCATACGTCAGATCCGTCGCCTTCCCCCCAAACACCCGGTAGGCATAGAACGAATAGAAGATGATGACCGGCAGCACGACCACGGTGCCGGCCAGGATGATGGCCAGGCTTTCCGGCGCCGAGGCCGCCTGCCAGATGGTGAGTTTGTCCGGCACCACGAACGGGTAGAACGACCAGGCGAGCCCGGCAAAGCCGAGCGCGAAGATGGCGGCCAGCGTCAGGAACGGCGTGAGCGCATGGCGGTCGCCGGGCTTCGGCAGATGGAAGGTCTGCCGCCACAGCCACAGGAACAGCAGCGCCGACAGGATCGGCAGCGGCGACAGATAGAGCATCGACGGCCAGACGAACCATTTGTCGAAGATGCGCGGGCTGGCGAAGGGCGTCGCCAGCGAGATGGCAGCCATGCCGAGCGCCGCCAGCACTAGCGTCGTGCGTAGCCAGCGCACGGCCTTCTTCTGCAGCTCGCCCTCGGTCTTGTAGATCACCCAGGCCGCGCCCATCGCCGCGTAAGCCGCGGCCAGGCAGAACGCCACCAGCACGCCGAACGCCACGCCGCCCGGACCGACATCGAGGCCGAGCACATAGACGCCCAGCATATAGCCCTGCGCCAGCGAGGCGATGAGCGAGCCGAGGAAGAAAATACGGTTCCAGCGGTGCTTGCGCTCGGTCGGCACCTTGGCGCGGAAATCGAACGCGACGCCGCGCAGGATCAGCCCGACCAAAAGCACGAAGACCGGAATGTAGAGCGCGGTCAGGATGACGCCATGCGCCAGCGGGAAGGCGACCAGCAGCAGGCCGACGGCCAGCACCAGCCAGGTCTCGTTGGCGTCCCAGAACGGGCCGATCGCGGCGATCATCGTATCCTGTTCGGCATCTTCGGCGGCGGCGAACAGGATGCCGATGCCGAGATCGAAACCGTCGAGAATGACGTAGATCAGGATGGCGAGGCCCATCAGGCCGGCGAAGATGAGGGGAAGCGCGGTTGGCCAGTCGAAGGTCATCTTCTCACTCCCCCGCAGCCGGCTGCGACATCGGCGCGTTGAGCACGCCCGGCAGCGGCGAGTTATCGCCGTCCTTCGCCGCCTTCAGCGCCAGGTGCACCAGCACGCCGAGATAGGCGATCAGCAGAAGCACGTAGAGAACGAGATAAATGGCGAGCGTCAGCGCGACATGGCTGCCGGCCACCGGGCCGACCGCGTCGGCGGTTTTCAGCACACCGGTCACCAGCCAGGGCTGGCGGCCGATCTCGGTGGTGTACCAGCCGGCCAGCGTCGCCAGCCAGCCCGACAGCGCCATCGGTACCATCAGCAAAACGAGCGGCTTCGGCAGGCTGTGGCGGCGCTTGAGGAAAAAGGCCGCCGACCACGACACAAGCAGCATCAGGATGCCGGTGCCGACCATGATGCGAAAGCCCCAGAACACCGGGAAGACCGGCGGATGGTTGCCGGGATAATCGTTCAGCCCCGGGACGACGCCGCTGGTCGAGTGCCGCAGCACCAGGCTGGCGCCATCGGGGATGGCGATCTCGAACCTGTTTTCCTTGGCCGCCTCGTCGGGCAGCGCGAAGAGCACCAGCGGCACGTTGGGGCCGGTGTTCCAGTTGGCCTCCATGGCGGCGATTTTCTGCGACTGGTGCTCCAGCGTGTTCAGCCCATGCTGGTCGCCGGCGAAGATCTGGATCGGGATCAGGATCGCCGCGGTGAAGACGCCGGTGCGCAGCGCTTTCCACATCGATTCCGAGCGGTCGCCGGTGAGGTAGCGCAGCGCCGACAGGCCAGCAATCAGGAACGACACCGTCAGGCCGGAAGCCAAGAGCATGTGGGTGAGCCGGTAGGGCATCGACGGGTTGAAGACAATAGCCCACCAGTCGACGGCATGCGCCACGCCGTCGCGGATCTCGAAGCCGGCCGGCGTCTGCATCCAGGAATTGAGCGCGATGATCCAGAAGGCCGAGACTGTGGTGCCGCCGGCCACCAGCACCGTCGCCAGCGTGTGGATGCGGTTGGAGACGCGGCGGAAGCCGAACAGCATGATGCCGAGGAAGGCCGCTTCGAGGAAGAAGGCGGTGAGGATCTCGTAGGCCAGCAGCGGCCCGGCGATATTGCCGACCTTTTCCATATAGCCGGGCCAATTGGTGCCGAACTGGAAGCTCATGGTGACACCGGTAACCACGCCCATGGCGAAAGACAGCGCGAACACCTTCACCCAGGTGAAATACGCACGTATCCAGGCGGAATCGCCTGTCGCGTTGTAGCGCAGCTTGAAGAACAGCAGCACCCAGCCAAGCGCAATGGTGATCGTCGGAAACAATATATGGAACGAAATATTCGCGCCGAACTGCATGCGCGACAGGATGAGCGGGTCCATGGTGGGCTCCGGCTGCTTCTAATGATTGAAGAATAGGGCGCGAGCCGGACTTGGTCAAAGCGGCGTCCCGCCGCGAGGCGGAACGCCGCAGCGCCCCGCCAATATGACGCATGCATGCTATTCCCGGCCTATGGGCCCATGGCCTGAAATCCCCGTGGCCTGCAATCGGCATGGCCTGCAATCCCCATGGCCTGCAATCATTGTCGAGAACTGTCAGCAGCGGCCTTGACTTCCAGTTGCACGGAACGACATTCGGCCTATATCAGGGGACCTCTTTCAAGCAGCCGTTTTCAGCCATGCCTTCCATCCTGTCCATTTCCGGGGTCTCCAAGACCTACGCCACTGGTTTCACCGCGCTCAAGGAGGTCAATCTCGACATCCAACGCGGCGAGATCTTTGCGCTGCTTGGTCCGAACGGCGCCGGCAAGACGACGCTGATCTCGATCGTCTGCGGCATCGTCAACCGCTCCTCGGGCACCGTCACCGTCGACGGTCACGACATTAACAGGGACTACCGCGCGGCGCGCAGCCTGATCGGCCTGGTGCCGCAGGAACTGACCATCGACGCTTTCGAAAGCGTCTGGGCGACGGTCAACTACAGCCGCGGCCTATTCGGCAAGCCGGCCAGCCCGGCCTTCGTCGAGAAGGTGCTGCGCGACCTGTCGCTGTGGGACAAGAAGGACGCCAAGGCGATCACCCTGTCGGGCGGCATGAAGCGCCGGCTAATGATCGCCAAGGCGCTGTCGCACGAGCCGCGCATCCTGTTCCTCGACGAGCCGACCGCCGGCGTCGATGTCGAGCTGCGCCAGGACATGTGGGCGATGGTGCGCCGGCTGCGCGAGGACGGCGTCACCATCATCCTCACCACCCATTACATCGAGGAAGCCGAGGCGATGGCCGACCGCGTCGGCGTCATCAATCGCGGCGAGATCATCCTGGTCGAGAACAAGGCCGAACTGATGCGCAAGCTCGGCCGCAAGCGGCTGGTGCTGGAACTGCGCAATCCGCTGACGGCCATTCCGGAGGCGTTCTCAAGCTATGCGCTGGAGCTGTCGCCCGATGGCGGGCAGCTGACCTACACCTATGACAACCAGGCCGAGCGGCCGGGCGTCGCCTCGCTCATCCGCGACCTCGAGGCCGGTGGCGTCCAGTTCCGCGATATCGACACGCAAAACAGCTCGCTCGAGGAGATCTTCGTCAATCTGGTGAGGAGAGAGCCATGAACCTGCGCGCGGCCATGAATTTTCGTGCGGTATGGGCGATCTACCGGATGGAAATGGCGCGTGCCTTTCGCACCGTGCTGCAGAGCATCGTCTCGCCGGTCATCTCGACATCGCTGTATTTCGTCGTCTTCGGCTCGGCCATCGGCTCACGTATCACCGAGATCGACGGCATCAGCTACGGCGCCTTCATCGTGCCGGGCCTGATCATGCTGTCGCTGTTGACGCAGTCGATCTCCAACGCCTCCTTTGCCATCTATTTCCCGAAATTCGTCGGCTCGATCTACGAGCTTCTGTCGGCGCCGGTCTCCTATCTGGAGATCGTCATCGCCTATGTCGGCGGCGCGGCGACCAAGTCGATCATCCTCGGCCTGATCATCCTGGCGACAGCATCGCTGTTCGTGCCGCTCACCATCCTGCATCCGTTCTGGATGGTCGCCTTCCTGGTGCTGACGGCGGTGACCTTCAGCCTGTTCGGCTTCATCATCGGCATCTGGGCGAAGAGTTTCGAGCAGCTGCAACTGGTGCCGCTCTTGATCATCACGCCGCTGACCTTCCTCGGCGGCAGCTTCTATTCGATCAACATGCTGCCCGGCATCTGGCGCACGGTGACGCTGTTCAACCCGGTCGTCTATTTGATCAGCGGCTTCCGCTGGAGCTTTTACGGCAAGTCCGACGTCTCGGTGGGCATCAGCCTCGGCATGACCGTCGTTTTCCTGCTGGCGTGCATAACGATCGTCGCCTGGATCTTCAGGACCGGTTATCGGCTCAGGAACTGAGCGACGAAAATACCCTGAGCCACGGCCAGACCTAGATGGCCTTGACCAGCCGCAGCAACCCCAGCATCTCGACATAGGTCCCCTCGCGGAAGGCGATGTAGACTGACTCCTCGACACCGTGGAAGCGGCGCTTGAACGCCGCCTGGCCCTGCAGGTTGAACCTGCGCCGGTTGACCCATGGCGAATCGTAGGCGCGCTGAAAAGTGTTGCGCCAGAAGTCGCTCTCGGCAAATCCGCTCGGGCCGATGTCGACGAGCGGCGACAGGCCGAGCCTGACCACCGAGATGCCCTCTTCGCGAAAACGGTCGACGGCGAACTTGGTCAGGCCGATCTCGGCATGTGGCGAGGCATCGATGTGCTTGCGCTTGAAGGCGGTGGTGTAGCCGATGACCTTGCCGTCGCGATACAACGGGTCGAAGTCGAGCAAGGCCACCAACTCGCCATCCGGCCCATGCAGCACGAAACGACGCATGTCGATGCCGAGATGGTCGGCGAACGGGCGGTTGAGAAAGCCCATCTCCCAGCGCTTGACGATGCGGTCGCTGCGCCAGTTTTGGGAAAGCCGTGCGATCTCGTCGAGGTGGATCGTGCGCCTGTCCTCTTCGAACGAAAAGCCCTTCTTCAGCAGCCAGCGCTCGGAGTAGCGCACGGTCTCGTTGCGCTTTCCGGAAAAATCATGGTCGGGCAGGGTGAGGCGGGTATCGATGCCGAGCCGATTGACCTTGTAGCCGAGCCCGGCCAGCACGCGTGCGGTCTCCTCGCCGATCTGCACGAACCACGGGCTGCCGGCGGCCTCGACGAAGCGTCTGATGTAATCGGGCCGCAGCATTGGAGCTGCCACCGGATCGCCGAGCGCGAAATGATGCTTCATCTTGGTGCCGAAGGCGATGTAGCCGTCGGCGTCGCCGAAATAGGAAAGCTTGTTTTGCACGGCGCTGGAATAGGCAAGGGAGAAGTCGCCGTGGCGGCGAACCAGCGCCAGGCGCTCGACATGCGTCAGCTCCCGCCGCGCCACCTTGGGCGCGGCGCCCTCAAGGATTTTGTCGAAATAGATCCGCAAGGAGGGCATGGTCGAGATTCCGCGTGCCGCCACAGCGCCGCGCGTTCAAGACGCGCAAAGGTGCTGTAACACTTTGATTCTGCGCATGACCTCGAAAACCGAACTCGGCTCCGGGCACACACGTGGGGGATAACAGAGACCCGCCAGCCCCCGAGCCTCGAATCAATCACATTGCCGCGACCTGATTACCGCTGATATCGCGCATATGCCATATACAGCGCAACCACGGTTCGGCGTGTGGCTCGAAAATCGTATGGCTCGAAAATCGGTGGCGGTTTGCTGTATGGATCCTGCGCGGGATCAAACGGTTACAGCGCCCTGCGAGCCTATTGAAATGGTCGAATGGGATTCGAGAGTGAATGGCTGATACGACGATCAGATCGGTTGCGGACCTGCCGATAACAGTCGAGCCGGCAATCGTCGTCGGCGCCGGTGTTGCCGGACTGGCCGCGGCGCATGCCTTGATGAACGCCGGCGTACCGACGGCCATCCTGGAAAAGGAAAGCCGGCTGGCCGAGCCCTGGCACCGGCGGCATCAGCAGTTGCATCTCAACACCCACCGCGATCTTTCTTCGCTGCCTGGCCTTGCCTATCCCCCGGGCACGCCTGCCTTTCCGCAAAAGATGGTCGTCATCCGCCATATGAATGATTTCAGGGAGGAGAACCGGCTGCCGGTTCAGTTTGGCGTCGCTGTCGAAGAGATAGCCTTCAAGGGCGACCATTGGGCGCTGACGACCAGCGCCGGACTGCGCCTGGCCCGCAATGTCGTCATCGCCACCGGTCGCGACAGGCAGCCGTTCATCCCCGAATGGAAAGGCATGAAAGGTTTCGCCGGCCGCATCATCCATTCGGCGGATTTCGGCGACGCGCAGGGCTATGCGGGCCAAAAAGTGCTGGTCGTGGGCGCCGGCAATTCGGGTTTCGACGCGCTCAATCATCTGGCCGGCGTCAACACGGCAGCCATCTGGCTGTCGGCCCGCAACGGCCCCGCTTTGCTGCCCAAGCGGATCAGCAAGATCGCCGTGCATAAGCTTTCGCCGCTCATGGCGCGCTTGCCGTTGCGGATCGCCGATGCGGTGATGGCGGCAACGCAGCGCCTGGTCTTCGGCGACCTGACCAAATTCGGCCTGCCGCCGGCGCCCTCGGGCGGCGCCAGCCGGCTGACCTCGGACTACACCGCGATCGCCGCCGACGATGGCGCCGTCCACGCCATCAAGTCGGGCAAGATCACCGTGGTGCCGGCGATACGGGAATTCACCCGCGACGGCGTGATCCTGGCCAATGGCAGCCTGATCCATCCCGACATCGTCATTGCCGCGACAGGCTACCGCACCGGGCTCGAGCCCATGGTCGGCAAGCTCGGCGTGCTCGACGGCAAGGGCGTTCCGCTCTTCAACGGCGGGCAAGCCGATCCGAAGCTGCCCGGCCTGTGGTTCACCGGCATGCGGCCAAGCATTCGCGGCTGTTTCGCCAATGCCGGCATCCTGGCCAAGGCGATCGCCAAGCGGATCGCTGGCTCCTCATCCGGCGCCGCACGCTGATTTCGAATCGAGGCCCGAGGCTTGAATGATTTCAGCCGTCGCTTCGTTATCCACGGGCGGAGCAAGGAGCGCAGCGATGCAGCGCAGACCCCAGATCCATGCCGCGACTTTCAAGCCAAGCGTTACGGCGGTGCAGAATTCTGCTCCGCCGTCCGTGTACGGCTCTACCAACGTCGAGAAGCGATCAGACCGCGATCTTGCCGCCGCCCTGTTTGGTGATGGCAACCACCGACGGCCGCACCGGCATGTCGGGCTTGAAGTCGGGCCAGCGTGTCGACAGGTCCTCATAGTAGGACGGGCGGCCGAACGGCTCCCAGTCCTCGCCGCCGTCGCCCGGATGCTGGACGGCGACAAAGGCGGTCTGGTCGTCGGGCGCAAACAGCGGACCGCACATTTCGGCGCCGATCGGCACGCGGAAGAACAGTTTCGAGGTCGCCCGCGCCGAGCCTTCGGTGTCCACCGCCCACAGGCCGTCGGTGCGGCCGGTGGCTTTCGGGCCCTGGCCGTCGGTGGCCACCCATAGGCGCCCAGCCGAATCGACCGCGCAATTGTCGGGCATGCCGAACCAGCCATTGGCCGTCGTTGCCGTCGAAAAGGTGGCGCCGACATCGGCCACCGAGGGATCGCCGCATTTCAAAAGCACTTCCCACTTGCCCTTGGTGGCAGTGAAATCGCCGCCGTCCTCCGATATCTCGATGATGTGGCCGAAGGCGTTTTCAGCGCGTGGGTTGGCGGCATCGACCTGGTCGGCCTTGCGCTTCGAATTGTTGGTCAGCATGACGTAGACCTTGCCGTTGACACCATTGGGCTGGATGTCTTCGGGGCGGTCCATCTTGGTGGCGCCGAGCAGGTCGGCGGCGCGCCGTGTCTCGATCAGCACGTCGGCCTGGCTGGCAAAGCCGTTTTCGGTCGTCAGCGGCGCCTGGCCAAAGACGATCGGCAGCCATTCGACCGAACCGTCCTCGGCGAACTTGGCGACATGCAGGGTGCCGTCGTCGAGCAGATCCTTGTTGGCGGCATGGTCGTTCGGATTGAACGTACCCTTGGTGACGAATTTGTAGACATAGTCGAAGCGCTCGTCGTCGCCGAGATAGAAGACGACGCGGCCATCTTTGGCGACGATCGATTCGGCGCCCTCGTGCTTGAAGCGGCCCATGGCGGTGCGCTTCCTCGGCGTCGAGGTCGGGTCGTTGACATCGACCTCGACGATCCAGCCGAAGCGATTGGCCTCGTTGGGCTCCTTGGCAAGGTCGAAACGGTCGTAATGTGCGGCCCACTCATAGGCGCCTTCGGGAATGCCCAGGCGTTTGTAGTTGGCGGCCTCCTTGTGGCCCTCCGGCAGGTCGCCGGAGAAATAGCCGTGGATGTTCTCCTCGGCCATCACGTAAGTGCCCCAGGGGGTGACACCGCCGGCGCAGTTGTTGAACGTGCCGAACACCCTGGTGCCGGACGGGTCGGCATTGGTCTTGACGCGGTCGTGGCCGGCGACCGGACCGGACAGCGCCATTTCGGTGTTGGAGGTGATGCGGCGGTTGAGCTTGCCGTCGCGCACCACCTGCCATTTGCCCGAGACCTTGCGGATCTCGACGATGGTGCCGCCGTGGGCTGCCATCTCGACATCGACCTGCTCCTTAGAGAGCGGTGCGACCTCGGCCGACTTCTTGCCGTCCTTGTCGACGATCCTGACGATGCCCGGGAACATCAGATGCGGGTTGGTGTATTCGTGGTTGACGACCAGCAAGCCGTGTTCGGCCGAACCGTCGATCGGGAGATAGCCGACATAGTCGTTGTTGTAGCCGAATTGTTTCGCCTGCGTCGGCGCCGACTGTTTCGTCGGGTCGAACTCCGGTGAATCGGCAAACAGCGGATCGCCCCAGCGCAACAGCACATCGGCGTCGTAGCCGGGTGCGACATGGTGCTTGTCGTCGATGCCTGCCTCCAGTTCGTCGAACGCGAAGGCAGAGCCTTCCGCTGCCCGCGCTTCGTCGGCGCTGACCAGCGCCAGCGGGCTGACGGTGGCGGCGATGGCCGAGACGGCAAGCGAGCCCTTGAGGAAGCCACGGCGCGAGAACCTCGTGGCGATGATCTCGCCCATGGTGCGGTTGTCGGTGGGGTTGGTGGCCGGGCCGTCGTTTTCCTCGAGCAGGCTGGTGCGGAATCGGGCGTCGGGGGAGCGAAGTTCGGTCATTGGGCTTTGCCTCTGGCTTCGGGGGATGGCTGGAGCGTGTTGCCTGTTTAACCCCTTATATCCGGTCGATCACATTTTCGTGACATCTCAAACCGCTTTCAATCGCATTCCACGATCTAGGCAGCCGACCCTTTCGCAATGGCGCAACGCGGGGGGACCAAGGTCCCTGATCGGCCACGCAAAGGTCCCTGTTGGCGCGGCATCGGTCGCGGGCCCCTTATGCCAAGGCAGCTATGTCGGCAATGATCGGCGGTTTGCCAACGCCGGCGTCGGCCTGATGAAAAGGAGGACCGAGATGCGTGGATCGATCCCCACCCGCTATCGCTGGCTGGCTCTGAGAGCGACATCGGCATTGGCGCTGGCCATCGCTCCCTGTCAACTCGCCTTCCACGGCTCCGCTCCCGGCATCGTTGCCGCAGCCGCGCACGCCAAGGATGGCGGAAATAGTGGCGGAAGTGGTGGAAACGGTGGAAACAGCGGCAATTCCGGGGCCGGTGGTGGTAACAATGGCGGCGGTAACGCTCACGGCGGAACCGACAATTCCGGATCCGGCAATGGCGGAACTGGCCGTCATGTCAATGCGGCCACCGGCGACAAGGTCGAAGTGGACGGCAACAAGATCGAGGTCGAGCATCCCGACGGCATCAGGGAAGAGATCGAGAACGGCCGTTTCGAGATGAAGGATGCTCTCGGCCGCACGATCGTCGAACGTCCGGCGACGGCGGACGATTTCAGTCGCCTCGAGGCATTGTGAGGCAAGGCCAGAAGCAACGGCCAACCTCGCAGTCACCTCCGCCGCCCCCGGCGGAGGTGACCTTGATGTTCGGCGTCTGCCGCCGCCCAGACATCGGGAAAGCCAGTCTCCCGTCGGCGATGGCGGTCGCGGCGCCGTTCATACGAAGCTAATATAGCATACGAATAGGACTTTAGTCCAACCTTGCGCTTGCAAAGGTCCTAGGGGACAACCGCAACGGTCGGAGGTCGCTTCCGGGCACCACGTCTTTCGGCGATGTTGGTTGCAACTGTAACGTTGAGGGTGGGCACGCCGGACTCAATCGACGGAGATCAGGATGCAAAGATCGGTCACGACCCGTTGTTGCTGGCTGGCGCTCAGATCCGCGGCTGCGCTGGCGTTGATCATTGCCCCCTATCAAATTGCCCTCCAAGATTCCATTCCCGGGATCCATGCCGCCACCGCCGTTGCAGGCGGCAGCGGTGGTGGAGGCGGCGGCGGCGGCAACGGCGGCGGTGGTGGAAACGGCGGTGGTGGCGGCAATTCCGGTGGCGGCAACAGCGGCGGTAATAGCAGCGGCGGAAATAGCGGCAACAGCAACGGGAACGGCAACAGCGGCAACAACGGCAAATCGGGATCTAATCAGGGTAAGAGCGCGAATCATGTCAATGCCACGACCGGCGACAAGGTCGACGTGACAGGCAACAAGATCACAGTCCGGCATCCCGACGGCATAACGGAAAAGGTCGAGAACGGTCGTTTCAAGATGGAGGATGCTCTCGGTCGCACGATCATCGACCGTCGGGCCACGCCGGCCGATGTCAGCCGTCTCAAGGCCTTGTGAAGCCGGCCAACAGGCAACGGCCAGCTTCACACGTCACCTCCGCCGCCCCCCGGCGGAGGTGACCTCGGTTTTGGGCCGGCGGTTGCCGCGATGGCTGAACCGCTCCAAATTCCTCGGACCGCTTTAGTGGTTCCCGTCGCGGTCGCGCGCCTCACGCATCATCAAGGCTGCTTCAGTGCGGTTTCGCACATTGAGTTTCGACAGCACGCCGGTCATGTGATGCTTGACGGTCTTCTCCTGAAGCTCCAGCCGCAAGGCGACTTCCTTGTTGCTCAGCCCTTCAGCCACCAGCCGCAGGATTTCCGTCTGCCGCTCGGTGAGTTGCCGCAGGCGGTCCGCTATGCCGTTGGTGGGTTGCTGGGACTGGAGATCCGAAAGCAGCCGGGCCGACAGCGTCGGCGAAAGATAGCTCTCGCCGGCCGCCACGTTGCGCAGGATGTCGGCAAGCGCGCGAGATCCGATACCTTTGAGGACATAGCCGCACACCCCTGCATTCAGAGCCATGGTCACATCGGCATTGGCCTCCGAAACGGTCAGCATGACGATCTTCTGGGCGGGATGGCCGGCGAGGATGCCGGCAACCGCGGCCAGACCGCCGCCCGGCATGGAGATGTCGAGCAGCAATATGTCGGGCTGCACGGTCGCGGCGATGCGTTCGGCATCCTGCGCCGTGGCACCCTCGCCAACCATCTCGAAGCCTCCGATCTCCGACAGGCTGCGCGTCACGCCTTCGCGGAAGAGGGGATGATCGTCGATAATGGCGATGCGAATGACACCAGTCATGCTTGCTCCTCGACCGATAGACGGATTACCAGACGCGTGCCTTGCGGCCCGGTCAAGGTTTCGAACTGGCCGCCAATGCTTTCGACCCGCTCCCTGAGACCAGCGAGCCCGAGGCCCTCGTCCCGGGCGGGATCGAAGCCTGGTCCGGCATCCGATACTTCAACGTAAAGCCTGCCACCCTTCATTCCGGCACTCACCGCCTGATCCTTGCCTCGCGCGTGGCGATAGGCGTTGTTCAGCCCTTCCTGCACGAACCGATAGATGCTGATCTTCTCCGAGGCGCCGGGCTCTGGCAACTGCCCGGCCAGCGTGAGGGTCACGGACGTTCCCGTCCGCAGCTGGTGTTCATTGACGGCCAGCCGCAGAATGTCGTTTGCCGCGGCCGTCTCTATCTGCGGCAGGACGAGGCCGGTGCAGATACCGCGTATTTCGCGCAATGCATCCTCCAGTGTTTTGCGGATCATCGCGACTTCGGTCGAGCGGCTTTCGCCCGAATGGCCATCGCCGGAAAACACCGGACTATCCATGCGCAGCGCCGCCAGCGCCACGAGTTGCGCCGGACCGTCATGGAGATCGGCGCCGATGCGGCGCAAATATCTTTCGTTGAGCGCGGTGGCGCGACGGGACGCCCGCTGCACGCGCAGTCGCAAGGCGCTGTTCTGCGTCACCAGACCTTGCAGCTCCGACACCTGGCGGCGCAGCGCGCCGCGCTGATCGTCGATGATGCGGCTGCCGCGCAGGACGATGCCCGACAGGAGCAGGAAGGCCGCCAGCGTCGCGCCGGCCACGATCAGCCAGCTTGACCACAAAGCGGAGGCGAGCGTGGCTTTGAAGTCGTCGGCGATCTCATAGAATTCGGTGACGGCGACCACCTCGCCCGACCACGGCTCGCGCACGGGATTGTAGATTTCCAGCAATGGCACGCCGATCGCCTCTTCCTGGCGTTCGTTCTCATCGAACGTGTCGAACTGGGCGACGACATCGCCCTGGAAGGCGGAACGCAGGCCGTCGCTCGGTTCGAAGCGGCGGCCGATCAGGGCCGTCTCCTTGGCATAGAGAATCGTGCCGTCGCGGCTCCAGAGCTTGAACGATACGAGGCGCTTGCCGAGCGCGCCCTGGCCAAGCGTCTCGTCGAGCGCCTGCTTGACGGAGTCGCTGAGTTCCTGTTGCTTGCGCAAATCGGGAAGCAGCGGTGCAATCACGCTGTCGACATACAGCGCCGTTGTGGCGGCCGAATTGCGGATCACGCCGTCCCGGATCTGCCCCGTCACCCAGGCACCCACCACCAGCATGACGGCAAGCAGGCCAAAGCCGCCGGCAACGACGAATTGCAGGGCAAGAGAAAGCTCGCCCCAGCGCCGCGCCAAGTTTTGAAAAATACGAATCATGAACCCCTGACCGCCCTTCAATCGATAGGCTGGGCGATTTCGGCACATTGAGCTTCCGGCTCGCCGTTGCCAAGGCCTACGTTTGGTCGAGGTCGCTTGACGTGTCGGCGCGCTTCGGAAACAAGGGCCGCGACACACGCGGCGGGAGCCGCTTCGAGAGGGGATGGGACGTTGAGTTTTTCGGGATTGCTGCAACTCGGCTTTTCGACCGTCATTTTCCTGCTCGCGGCCACCGCCGCCAAGCAATGGGGCATGGCGCCGAACCTTGGCAAGATCCTGCTGACGCTGGCGCTTTATTCTTTGGGCAATCTGATCATGCTGCGGCTGATCCGCGAATTCGGCATGTCGGTGTCGTTCAGCCTGTCGGCCGTCATCCAGCTGGTCTCGGTGAATGTCGTCGCGTTGGTCTTCTTCGGCGAACGGGTCAACGCGTTGCAGGCGACCGGCATCATGCTGGCAATCGCCGCGGTGGCGCTGATCACGCTCGGACCCTATCTGCAAGGTCGGTTGTAACAGGCGAATTGCCGATGAAGAACGCCGCGAACACTCTGCTTAACCGGGTCGAATTCCCGGTGCTGCTGGCCGGCATGGTCATCGCCGCCGGCCTGTGGGGCTTCGAGGAGTTGATGGAGGTGGCGCGGGCCACGACGCCGCACGCTTTCGACACCGAAATCATGCTCGCCTTCCGCAAGGCGGGTCAGCCCGACAGCCCGATCGGCCCGCCCTGGCTGGAAGGGGCGATGCGCGACATCACCAGCTTGGGCAGCGGCAGCGTGGTGGTGCTGATCGTGACGGCGGTAATCCTTTATCTGTTGCATATCCGCAGGCCGGCGACCGCCCTTTTCGTCTTCGCCGCGGTGGCCGGTGGTCAGGTCCTGTCGAGCCTCCTGAAAGCCGGCATCGATCGGCCGCGCCCCGAACTCGTCTCGCATCTGGTCAACGAGACCTCGCTGTCCTTTCCGAGCGGCCACGCCATGCTCTCGGCAGTTACCTATCTGACGCTCGGCGCGCTGGCAGCGCGCTTCCTGCCGGGGCGAACGACGAAGATCTATGTGCTGTCGCTGGCCGTGCTGACGACGCTGCTGGTCGGCATCAGCCGCGTCTACCTCGGTGTGCACTGGCCGTCGGATGTGCTGGCCGGCTGGTGCGCCGGCTTCGTCTGGGCAATGCTGTGCTGGCTCACGGCCTGGGCGTGGCAGCGATGGCGCGGGCAGCGCCCGAACGGCGACAGCGAGGCCGGCGATTAGATCAGCCGGTTGATCAGCCCGTGCCCGCAGCCCGTTAGCAGGAAAACCACCGACAGCAAGCATGCCGATGTCATGAAGGTCTTGAGAACAGTCATACCGCGTTACCCCCACCCCAGATGGAACACCCTAGCCCGCAATTCTCGGGAAGTATCTGAAAAAATGGTCGACCAGGCGATGACGCTGACGTCTCAGACGTTCATATTGATGCTTGAAACATCATAATGGTGGTATTATACGTTATTTCTGCAGACTCAGACGGGGATTCCGGCCGATGATCACTGCCGCGCAGATGCGCGCCGCAAGGGCGCTGGCCGGCATCGATCAGAAGACGCTCGCCGAGCGTGCCGGCGTTTCGCTTCCGACGATACAGCGCATGGAAGCAAGCGACGGTGTGGTCAGGGGCGTGGTCGACACGCTGATGAAGGTCATCCAGGCCCTCGACGGGGCCGGGGTGGAATTGATCGGCGAGAACCAGACCAGCGAGCGCGGCGGCCGGGGCGTGCGCCTCAAGCCTGTCGTGCCGCCAGATCCCAAGGCTGAGCCGGCATAAAGTCGCGACGGCGACCGCCGACAGTCCTGCCGACGATCCCGCCGCCTTTCAGGGTACGGAAGGCAGTCCATGGATCAGACGCAGCGGGCCGTACATCAACCGGCCCACAAGTCGGTAAAGCCGACATTTTCCGAATTGTTCACGCCAAAGTTGGTGACGGTCTGGCGCGAGGGCTACACGCTCGCGAACTTCAAGGCCGACGCCATCGCCGGGCTGACGGTCGCCATCGTCGCGCTACCGTTGTCGATGGCGATCGCGATCGCCTCGGGCGTGACTCCCGAGCGCGGCCTCTACACCTCGATCGTCGGCGGATTCATCATTTCGGCGCTCGGCGGCAGCCGCTTCCAGATCGGCGGTCCGGCAGGTGCCTTCATCGTGCTGGTGGCCGCTACGGTTGCCCGGGTCGGTATCGACGGACTGCTGTTGGCAACGATGATGGCAGGCGTCTTCCTGCTCGCCATCGGCTATCTCCGGCTCGGAACCTACATCAAGTTCATTCCCTATCCGGTGACGGTCGGCTTCACCGCCGGCATCGCCGTCATCATCTTTTCAGGACAGATCGTCGAACTGTTCGGGCTGAAGCTTGCCGGCAAGGAGCCGGGACCGCTGGTGCCGAAGTTGATCGCGGTCGGCGAGGCGGCCGGCACCATCAACCCCGCGGCGACCTTCGTGGCGATGTTGACGATCGTCACCATCGCCGGCCTGAGGCGCTGGCGGCCGACATGGCCCGCCATGCTCATCGCCATTGGGCTGGCATCGCTGGCCGTGGCGCTTCTTTCACTGCCCGCGGAGACGATCGGCACCCGATTTGGCGGTATCCCACGCAGTCTGCAAATGCCTGCCTTGCCGCCGATCAGCCTAGACAGGATGATTGACGTGCTACCGGATGCCATCGCCTTTGCCTTGCTCGGCGCGATCGAATCGCTGCTGTCGGCGGTGGTCGCCGATGGGATGACGGGCCGGCGGCATCGTTCCAACTGTGAACTGGTGGCGCAAGGCTTTGCCAACGTCGCGTCCGCCCTGTTCGGCGGCATCTGCGCCACCGGCACCATCGCCCGCACGGCGACCAATGTGCGGGCCGGCGCCCACGGGCCGATTTCTGGCGTGGTCCACTCGGCCATCCTGCTGGCGCTGATGCTGGTGGCTGCGCCGCTCGCCAGCTACATCCCGCTTGCCGCCCTTGCTGGCGTGCTGGCGGTCGTGTGCTGGAACATGTTCGAGAAACAGGCCTTCGCCACGCTGTTGCGCGCTTCGCGCGGCGACGCGCTGGTGCTGATGGCGACCTTCCTGCTCGTCATCTTCCGCGACCTCACCGAAGGGATCGTCGTCGGCTTCGTGCTGGGGTCGATCCTGTTCATCGACCGCATGGCCAAGAGCATCGCGGTCGAGGCCGATCAGCCGCTGGTGCGGGAGGACGAGGCCGACAGCACCAACGCCTACGATTCGAGCGAGGCGACCGACGCCGACACCGTCGTCTACCGCATCTCGGGCGCCTTCTTCTTCGGCGCCGCATCGACCGTCGGCACCGTGCTCGACCGCATCGCCGACCAGCGCAAGAACTTCATCCTCGACTGCTCGGCCGTACCATTCTTCGATTCGACGGCGGCCAATGTCATCGAGGGCGCCGCGCACAAGGCCAGGCGCGCCGGTGTCCGCTTCATCATATCGGGTGCTGCGCCGCAGATACGGCGCATGCTGATCAACCACGGCGTCAAGCGTCCGTTGGTCACCTATGCCGCCTCGATCCGGGACGCCCGGGCACAGCTGAAAGGGAAGCTGGAGGCAGAGTAGCAAGTGAATTGCCGGTCGGACAAGGTGCCCACCTGTTGAACTCTTGACCCTGAGCTGGCTCACGCACGACGCGACGTGAACGACCGCATTGCACCCTATGTCGGCCGTAGAAGTCGATCTCGCCATTGCCCGGAAGCAGGTCGGCGGCGAAGCGGGAGCGATCGTCGTTGCCCAACATCTCGAGCACCGAATATCCGGCACTAAAGTGGACGGTTATGCCGACCCAGCAGCAGAGCGATGCCCAACGCCGGAAGCGTCGCCGTCGCGACGGCGAGGAAGACGAATTGCAGGCCGGCCGACGCGGCGATCAAGCCAAGCGCCGGGCTGCCGAAGCCGAGCGCCACGTCGAGGAAGACGGTGTAGAGCCCCATGGCCAGGCCGCGGCTGCGTTGCGGAAGACGGCTTACGGCCGCGGCACCGAAACCGGGATAGACCAGCGAGTAGCCGAGGCCAGTCAGGCCCGCACCGATAGCGGCGAGAACGGGCCCGGGCGCAAGCCAGATCAGCATCAGCCCTGCCGCCTCGACCGCCACGAAGATCACGGCGACGCGCGCGCTCCCTAACCTGTCAGGCAGGTGGCCGAAGCACAGCCTTGCCGCGATCAGCGCCGCGGCATAAGCGGTGAAGGGAAGCCAGACCGGCTGCCAGCCGCGTTCGGCAAAGAGCAGCGCGCCAAAGGACAGGATCGCGCCATAGCCAAGGCTGCTGAAAGCAGCTCCGACGCCGGGAAGCCAGACCGCTTGCGCCACGCTCGTCCATGAGCGTCGCGCGGCGCTCGCGGCGAGGCTGGTGCCACGCATAGGCAGGATGGCAAGCAGCGTCGCAAGCGGCAGGCCGACCGTCGCGAGTGCGATCGCGGCGAAGCCGCTCGCCGCGTAAAGCGCAGATCCGATCGGCGCGCCTAACGCGAGTGCCGCGAACATCGCCGTGCCCACCCAGGCTATGACCTTTCCGGAGTTCTGTCCGCCCGCAAGGGAAAGTCCCCAGGCGACGCCGCCGGTGATGATGAAGCTCTCAGACGCGCCCAGTACCGCCCGGCCGGCGAAGAGCGCCGATGCGGACGCTACCGGTCGGTCGAGCAATGCCAGCGAGCCGAGATAAATGAACCCCGTCAGGGCAGCGGCAATGAGGCCGACGATGACGGCCCGCTTGCCGCCGCGCCCATCGGCGTAATTTCCGGCTCCAATGCGCGACAGCATCGAGGCGACGAACTGGCTGCCCGTCACCAGCCCGACTGCGAAGGGGCCGAAGCCGAGCTGCTGGTGAAGATGCAGCGGCAGGACGGGTAGCGCCAAGCCGATCAGGAGGAAGCCGGCGAAGACAGCCGCCATGATTGGCACCAGTTCCGCTATCGCGCCATTTCGGTCTGAAGTCCGCGCCATTTGTGGCCACCGATAACACTTTGACAGCCGGCTGTTCCGATCAGTAACGTTCGTAGGTCACGCGCCAGCCCTCGGCCGGATTGTCCGGCGTGAGGACCAATTTGTTGTCCGAGACTTCGAATTTGCGTTTCATGCTCTTCCCGACAAGGTTGCGGACCAGGGAGGACTCGATCGTGATGACGAAGGTCTTGTCCTGGTCGTTGATGGCGACCGGCCCGTAATAGGCTTCGTAGCCATTCGCCGTGTAAGGCGTGTCCGGCGCCTTGGCGTCGGGGTTCTGGGCCTGCACCGAGAGAGTGCCGGCCTCGGTGAAGATGACCTGGCCGGAATATGGCACGGGCTTGAGATTTCCCTCGGTGCCGGCCTCGAGCGACCTCATGCGCCATGCGCCGATGATCGGGGACTCTTGGGAGAAAGCCGGCGTGGCGACCGAAAGCGCAAGCGCCAGGGCGGCTATCTTCAATCTCATCGTCATATGTCGTTATTCCTTTTCTGAGTTGTGGGTGCGCACAGGCCGTCCGCCCAATCTTCGCTCACACCGAAAGCATGACCTTGATGGCGCGCCGCTCGTCCATGGCGCGGTAGCCTTCAGCGACCTCGGCCAGCGGCAGCTTGAGGTCGAAGACCTTGCCGGGCTTGATCGCGCCCTTGAGCACACGGTCCATAAGGTCGGGCAGGAAGCGGCGCACCGGCGCCGGGCCGCCCAACATGCGCTTCTGGCCGAAGAATAGTTTTTGGCCGTCGAAATTCACGCCGTGCGGCACGCCGACATAGCCGATGGTGCCGCCGGGGCGGGAGCAGGCCAGCGCCTGGTCGAAGGATTCTCCCGTGCCGACGCATTCCAGCACCGAGTCTGCGCCAACGCCCTTGGTGAGTTCCTTGATGCGCGCGACGCCTTCCTCGCCTCGCTCGGCCACAATATCAGTGGCGCCGAATTCGCGGGCGAGCTTTTGGCGGCTCTCGTGCCGGCTCATGGCGATGATACGCTCAGCGCCCATCTCCTTGGCCGCAAGCACGCCCATCAGGCCGACCGCACCGTCGCCTACTACCACCACCGTCGATCCTTCTCGAACCTCGGCCGCGTCGGCCGCATACCAGCCGGTGCCGAGCACATCGGACACAGCCAGCAGGTCAGGGATGAGTTCGGCCGGCGGCACCTCGGCGGTGGCGACGAGTGTGCCATCCGCCAAAGGCACGCGGGCGTAAGGCGCCTGCGCGCCCGACATGAACTCGCGCTGCACACAGGACGACTGGAAGCCGAAGCGGCAATGCGGGCAGGTATTGTCGGAGAGGCAGAACGACCCGACGACGAACTGGCCGGGACGAACCGTGCGCACCTCTGCGCCGACCTCGATGACGATGCCACAATATTCGTGGCCCATATGCATCGGGCCGTCGACCGGCTGCAGCCCGCGATAGGGCCACAGGTCCGAGC
The DNA here is from genome assembly GCF_040321205.1 of Mesorhizobium sp. M0496. Classification (NCBI taxonomy): domain Bacteria; kingdom Pseudomonadati; phylum Pseudomonadota; class Alphaproteobacteria; order Hyphomicrobiales; family Phyllobacteriaceae; genus Mesorhizobium; species Mesorhizobium sp. M0496. The sequence goes on from NZ_JAMYRC010000053.1 coordinate 35,351, forward strand.
CGCAGATGCAGCTTGCCGACAGCTTGATGAGTGCGTCCGTTGGCCGCACGATTTTCGGATCGGCGATTTCCTCGCAGCGGATGTCGCCCGGTTTGTGAAGAACGGTTGCGAGCATTTTGGTTCCTTTTCGAGTGGAGAAGATCAAGCGCCGTAGTCGGCGTCGCTGACATGTTCCAGCCAGTCCACGACCTTGCCGTCTTTGACCTCCTGGAGGGCGATGTGGGTCATGGCGGTCTGGGGCGACGCGCCATGCCAGTGCTTTTCGCCGGGCGCGAACCAGACGACGTCTCCCGGACGGATTTCCTCGACCGGGCCACCCTGGCGCTGCACGCGACCAAGGCCGGAGACGACGATCAGCGTCTGGCCGAGCGGATGCGTGTGCCAGGCGGTGCGGGCACCGGGCTCGAAGGTCACCTGTGCGCCTTGGACCCGCCCGGCATCGAAGGGATTGAAGAGTGGATCGATCCGCACCGTTCCGGTGAACCAGTCAGTCGGTCCCTTACCGGAAGGCCTCGTGCCAGCGCGAAGAATGTCCATGGTGATCTCCTTTGTGTCCTCAAGTGCGTTCGATGCGAAGCGGGAACTCGCCGCGAATGTGCAGGGCCTGCTCGCCCTCATCGAAGCGGCCGAGCCTGATCAGCCCGGGATGGCGATAGTCGGCGTAGAACATGGCCAGGTTGCCCCATGGCGTGAAATAGCAGAGGTCGTAGGGCTGCTCGTTGGCGAACGGACCACTTCCCTTCTCCGTCAGCTTGCGCGGCAGATAGGCGATCTTCTCGTTATGCGCGTAGTCCTCGATCTTGAGATCGAGCGGCAGCATGGACAAGAAGTCGCGCGCCGACGGATTGTCGTAGAGCGTGGCGGTCATGATACGGCCGTTGAAAACCATCCTGATCTTCATGTCGGTTGACTCCTGGCTGACTGAGGCTTCGCCTTCTTGGCTGGCGGCTGCGCGAGGTAGGGCCGCCATAGCGAGCGCGGTGCCGAGCAATGTTCGGCGGTTAAGCGGCGCACGCTCGATGGTCATGGCAAGGACCTCCGGGCCATATGCGATGCGCCAAGGGCGGCGAGCGCCGATCCACAGAGCAGCACCGCGCCGAAAGTGAATGCACCCCACCAGCCGACCGTATCGAAGAGCGTGCCGCCGATGGCGGCGCCGCCGGTGATGGCGAGCTGGATGACGGCTACCTGCAATCCGCCGCCGGCCTCCGCGTCGTCCGGCAACGTCCGGCTAAGCCAGGTGCCCCAGCCAACGGGCGCGGCCGTGCCGAAGAAACCCCAGGCAACGAGCAGCGACGCTGTAGGAATCGGCATCGCACCGAAGGCGATGAGCGCTACGGCCAGCGCGGCCATGACCAGCGGTATGACGATGAGGACGCTGAACAGGCGCGTGCGCAAAAGCCGGCCTATGCAGAGGGTGCCGAGCACCCCGGCCAGCCCCATCGCCAGCAGGATCGCCGAAAGCGCGGCGATGTCGAGCCGGGTGACGCTCTCGAGGAAGGGCCGAAGATAGGTAAAGAGCGCGAACTGGCCCATGAACAGCATCATGATCGACGCCATGCCGATGGCGACAGGAAGACGGCCGAGCAGCGCCAGCGGATTGCCTGGACGCTTCCTCTGGCGCGGGGGCAGCGCCGGCAGGCTTATCCACTGCCAGGCCAGCGCCAGGAGCCCAAATGGCACGACGAGGAAAAAAGCACCGCGCCAGCCGACATAGGCGCCAAGAAAACTGCCCAGCGGCGCGGCGATGGTGGCTGCAATGGCATTGCCGGCGTTTAGCATGGCGAGACCCTTCGGAACCATGTCTTGCGGCACGAGGCGCATGACGATCGCGGTCGACATCGACCAGAACCCGCCGATCGCGATGCCGAGCAGCGCCCGGCCGACCATGAGAAACGCGTAGTTCGGCGCGAAGGTGACAGCCAGCCCGGACACGATGAGGAGAAGGGTGAAGCCGGTCACGACCAGCCGCCGGTCGATCCGGCGCGTGAGGCCGGCGACCAACAGGCTGGTCACGACGGCGAAAGCGCCCGAAATCGAGATCGCCTGTCCCGTGCGGCCCTCGGTGATGCCGAGATCGGCCGCTAGCGGCGACAGCAGGCTGACCGGCATGAATTCCGACGCGATGAGCACGAAAACACACAGCGCCATCGACAACACGGCGCCCCATGCGGCGCGGTCTTCGACAAGCCTTGTGTCGTACGTCGTTTCCATAATTGGCATCCTTGCTGGGCGACCGGGTGGATCAGCCGCCAATCCCCGTCGCGATGCCAGAAGATATTGCAGAGGAACCCATTCTATTAGACTAAGTAATTCGCATGGACTTATCTGTTCATGATATAAATGTCCGACCGGAGGTGCCCTAATGCAGCGCGATGGCATGAAGGATCTGCTATGGTTCGTGGCGGTCGCGCGGGAGCGCAGCTTCACCAAGGCGGCGGCCAAGCTCGGAACCTCGCAGTCGACCCTGAGTTCGACAATCAAGGAGCTTGAAGCTCGTCTCGGCGTCCGCCTGCTGACACGTACGACGCGGAGCGTCGCGCCGACCGAGGCCGGCGAGCGACTTTTCCAATCGCTTGTTCCCCGCTTCGAGGAAATCGAAGCCGACCTTGCAAGCCTGGTGGCCTTTCGCGACAAGCCCTCCGGAACGGTCCGTATCACGCTGTCCGACCATGCGCTCCAGACGACCGTCTGGCCGAAGCTGCAGCCGTTGCTCAGCAACTATCCTGACGTGCGCGTCGAACTCTACAGCGACAACGGTATGAAGAACATTGTGGAGGAGCGTTTCGACGCAGGCGTGCGGCTTGGTGAGAGCATCGACAGGGATATGATCGCAGTGCGCATCGGGCCGGATTGGAGGCTCGTGGCCGTGGCTTCGCCGGAGTACTTTTCCCGCCATCCGGTTCCGGCCGCACCCCAGGATCTGGTCGATCATGACTGCATTAATATGCGGCAGGCGACGTTCGGCGGATTGTATGCCTGGGAATTCGCCAGGGATGGCCGCGACCTTCGTGTACGGGTGGAAGGCCGACTCACCTTCAATTCGTCCATTCCCATGATCGAGGCTGCGATAAGCGGCTTTGGGATCGCCTATGTCCCGGAAAACCTCGTCAGCCACCACATCGCCAAGGGATGCCTTAGGCTCGTGCTTGACGACTGGAGTCCGCCATTTGCGGGCTATCACCTTTACTATCCGAGCAGGCGACAGCTCTCCCCTGCGATGGCGATGATCGTTGAGGCGCTTCGCCATCGCATCTGACCGTGCTGCGACGCATCGCTCAGCTCGAGGAACGGCTGGGGGCGCTCTTCACGGAGTTCGTATCCCGCAGGCTCGCCGCCTACGCGCCGCTTCTCGCGGGGCTGTCCATATCGCGTGACTGACGCGCGGCAGGTCACCGGCGACGCTTGCAGCGGACAAGTGCCTGCAAGCGGACAGGCGTCCGGGACCTCCAAGCGCTTTGGTTGATACGCCGGCTGGCCCCGGATCACCGCACCATTGCCGCGTTCCGGCACGACAATCCGGAGGTAGCAGACTGATGAGATTGCGGCTCAGGCGGCACGCTCTAGTGCAGCCCGGATCTGTGCTTCGGTGGAGGCGATCGCAGCCTTGGCTGCGTCCGGGCTTACGAGCGTCCCTTCCACGCGGACCACTTCGATATCCGTCAGTCCGATAAAGCCGAGAAGATGCGCGAGATAGGTGGTCTGGAAGTCTAACGGGGCATTCCTGCCTTCCGAAAAGACGCCGCCAGTTGCCGTCACGAGATAAACTTTCTTGGCGGGCAACAATCCCATCACACCGGTTGCGTCGTAGCGAAAGGTGACGCCAGGCCAAGTGATGTAGTCAAACCAAGCCTTGAGCTGCGTCGGCGGACCGAAGTTGATCATGCCCGAGCCAATGACAATCACGTCGGCAGCCTGAACCTCATCGACCAGGCTTTGAGCGAGATTGACGGCTTCGATCTGTTCGGGTGTACGCGTCTCGGGCGGCGCAATGCGGCCGTCGATATAGGCTGCCGTGATATGCGGCAGAGGTGCCGCCCCAAGATCACGTTCGACAATTGTGCCGCCAGAACGGGCGTTGAGGCTTTCAGCGATGTCACGGGCAAATCGGGTGGAAAGGCTCTGAGGACCGCGTGGGCTAGAGATAACGAGTAGGATGTTGGTCATTGGTGGCTCCTGAGTGAATAGGGTAGTATCAAACTGTGACCAACACTATTAAGGTGACTATCTGACTGTTCGCAAGAAGGCACATTCATGACACTCAGTGACATCGAGTTTCCTACCCCAAGCGAAGACGCCGACTGCCGTCCCGTTCGGGAGATCCTCGATCGCATTGCCGATAAGTGGAGTCTTTACATCTTCGTGGCCCTGAAGGATGGGCCGGTCCGCTTCAATGCATTGCGACGGCAGATCGACGGCATCTCGCAGCGGATGCTCACGATTACGCTTCGTCAATTGGAACGCGACGGTTTGATCAGTCGCACCCACTTTCCGACGATCCCACCGCGCGTGGATTACGAGCTGACTGCAGTCGGCAGGTCGCTTCTCGCCCCAGTCATGGCCTTGGTGACCTGGGCAGATTCAAATCGGGACGTGATCGAGGAGGCGCGCCGGCAACATGACCAAACTAGATGATCGCTGCGGCGATATATGTATTCGGCCTCTATCCCTCAAAGGCTGCAAATCCGCCAGCCCGAAGACTTGCCCGCTTTCGCAGCCTGCCCAGGGCAGAACAAGATGCGATTGATACCGTCGGCTAGCAGCAGTAGGCGGACTGGGAGGAGAGAAACGCCGCATTCTTCCCTCATCGCCACGGTATGGTCGGCAGAACGACGCGCGTTGCAAAGGACGGCATCGCCGACGCAGTGAACCCTTTCTGCGGCTACATTGTCATCGAGGCCGATACCATCGAGACCGCCGCCCGCCTGTTCGAGAACCACCCGCATTTCACCGTCTTCCCGGGAGACGGCGTGGATATCATGCCATTCCTCACTGGCGCTACGGTGACTTGAAACTCCCCTTTCTGATGTCAAAAGCCGTCTGTCCGCTTGCGGCGGACTAAAGCAACGCAACATTTCCACTTTGAGGCGAAATAATTCTCAACTATGGTCCGCCAGGCTTAAGGCATGGGGATTGCCGATGGTTTTATCACGCAGGGGTGTCGTGCTCGGCGGCCTGGCGCTGGTCGCGGTCGGTGCAACCGGCAATATTGTTCAAGCCGCGGCGGCAAAATCCTTTTTCGCCGGCACCGCCAGCGACAACAATTTTGTCTATCGCAAGACCAACTTCGCCAAGATCGACAAGAGATGGCATCGCCAGATCGTCAAGTATTTCAGCAGCGAGGCGGTCGGCACCGTCGTGGTCGATACCCGCCACCACTTCCTCTACCTCATCATGGAAAACAAGACCGCCATCCGCTACGGCGTCGGCGTAGGCAAGGACGGCTTCAAATGGTACGGGCGCGCGACGATCGACCGCCGCGCGCTGTGGCCGCAATGGGTCCCGCCCCCCGAAATGCGCAAGCGCAAGCCGGACCTACCGCCCATGGTCGCAGGCGGCGCGTCCAACAATCCGCTCGGGCCGCGCGCGCTCTATCTGTACCGCGACGGCGCCGACATCGGCTACCGCCTGCATGGCACGCTGGAGCCATGGAGCATCGGCACCGACGCTTCCAGCGGCTGCATCCGCATGTTCCCGGAAGACATCATCGACCTCTACCAGCGGTGCCCGATCGGCACCGCGGTGGAGGTGCTGCCGCACATCGCCGACCAGGCGCCCGCTTCCACCACCGTCGAATGATTGGCGCATCATGAACCGCATAATTGAAAACACGCGCCGGCTGCTCGCCGCCGGCCTGCTGGTTCTGGCCGCATCCTGCTCGACCAGCAACACGCTAGCCCCGTCCACGCCCGACGTCACCAACGCCGAGATTGCCGGCTTCCAGAACGTGCAGCCGGGCAGCGAGGAGGATTTTATCCTCAATGTTGGCCGCCGCACCTATTTCACGCAAGGTTCGGCCGCACTCGATTCTGTCGCCAAGGCCACGCTCGATACCCAGATCGCCTGGTTAGCAAAACATCCGCGCTGGCTGCTCAAGCTGCAGGGTTTCGCCGACGATCCCGGCGCAGGCGAAACGGCGCTGTCGCAGCAGCGCGCCGATGCGGTGATGGACTACCTAGCCGCCGGCGGCATAGACCGCAACCGCATGTGGGCCAAGGGCTACGGCAAGGACAGGCTCGTCCGCGACTGCCCCGACGCCGCCTGCAGGTCGCAGAACCGCCGCGTTGTGTCTAATTTGCGCGATGAGAGGGGCGAGTCGTAAGGGGCTGCTGTTTTGCTTGTCACCAAATCAGAGTCTCACACGGGACAACGGCATGGCTGCTTTGCGCGTCATCTCGGTCGATGAACCGAAAACGCATGCCGACCAAAAGCGGACCTAATCAATACAGACTCCCCTTGTTTTACGCGGGCAATCCTTCAAAGGCGCACAGCCCTTGCCGAGTCGCTCCTGGTCGCTGGCTTGACGGAGATACGAAACGTCGACTAGCCAGTTAGCATTTTGCGTCGGCCCAGAAGTTGCCAATGCAGGCGCCGCGCGTCTGAAGAGCAAAGGCTATCCGCCTTATCGGTTGTTTAGAGGTAGCGCGCGTCTGCGGCTTGCGGGTGAGATGACATTAGGCGAAGTTGGCGG
>NZ_JAMYRC010000054.1:0-41262 GCF_040321205.1 Mesorhizobium sp. M0496
ATACGCGCCAGGACATCTGGGTCCCCACCACGGGCTCACGGGTAACCGGCGCCCCCCACGCGGGCGCGGCTGCGCTGGGACGGAGTGGGGGAAGGCGTCCGGCCAAATCGAACCCGCGCCAAATCGAACCTGCCGTTGAGACCTTCAACTTCACGTTCGCACTGGAGTACCACTCAATCCTGGTGCAGAATAAATTCCAGATAGAGGTTACGCTGCAGCATCGAGTGGTTGTCGTCGGAAATCAGCGACACCATCAGCGCACCGTCGTCGCGGGTCCAGACGTCGAGCCCTTCCATGTTATCGATCTGGTAGCCCATGTCGGCTTCCAGCAGCACCGGCCCGTCGGCGACGGCGCCCTTCTCGACGCTCTCGCCATAGATGCGCCGCAGCCGCATCTTGACGCCTCTGGCCATCGAAAAACTGCGTTCCAGAAGCAGCAGGTCGCCATCCGGCAGGAAGGCACCGTCGGTGATGTCGAAATCGCCGTTGCGCTTGACGGTGAAGACGCCCTTGCGCGGCCCTTCGATGATGGCGGCATAGATGTTGCCGGCCTTGTCGAGGCTCTTCTCGGAGACCACGACCAGCCCGCCCTCATGCTGGCCGTTGGCATTGGCATGGGTGACGGTCTCGAAGCCGCGATTCTGGCGCAATTCCTGGGCCGGAACCACGAAATCCAGCTGGCTGAACGGCGCCTTCATGCCGGTGGGGTCGATCCTGAACTGGGCGACGCGGTGGTTGCGCTCGAAGCCGACGGTGGCAACACCGTCTTTGACCGCGAGACCTTCCGCATCGACCTCCCATTTCTTGTCGATCGGCCGACCGGTCTCGTCGACCATCTGCTGCATGCGAAAATTCTGAATGCCGGACGGCCGCTTGTCAGCGTCGCGAACCACCGTGCCGAAGAACCAGAACCCGGTATCGGCAACGCCGATGAACTCGCCGCCGGCTTTCAGGAACCGGAACGCCGACAGCGCGCCGAAATCGCGCGTTGGTGAGGTCATCTCCAGCCCGCCGACGAATTCGAGCGTACCGAACTGCTTGTCGGCATGGCCAATCTGAAATTCGGCAATCGGGCGGGCCGAGACTTCGACCGGTTCGACCGAGGTGGAATCAGCCGAACCAGCTGCAGCTGAAGCCGCGCCGGCGAACAGGGCGATGGCGGCGAAAAGCGTCTGCTGAAAGCCGCGGCGCGAAAAGATCATCCGGCGCGCCGCATACCGCCGCGCCGCGTATCCTTCGCGCTCTCCTCGGCGAACAGCGAAGCCAGCTGCTCGGTCATCGCGCCGGCCAGTTCCTCGGCATCGACGATGGTGACGGCACGGCGGTAGTAGCGCGTGACGTCATGGCCGATGCCGATGGCCAGCAGCTCCACCGGCGAGCGCGTCTCGATCAGTTCGATGACCGCGCGCAGATGACGCTCGAGATAGTTGCCAGGATTGACCGACAGCGTCGAATCGTCGACCGGCGCGCCGTCCGAGATCATCATCAGGATCTTGCGCTGTTCGGGCCGGGCAATCAGCCGGTTGTGCGCCCATAGCAACGCCTCGCCGTCGATGTTTTCCTTGAGCAGGCCTTCGCGCATCATCAGGCCGAGATTGCGCCGTGCCCGCCGCCATGGGTGGTCGGCCGATTTGTAGATGATGTGGCGCAGATCGTTGAGCCGGCCGGGATTCGGCGGCTTGCCGTCCTTCAGCCACTTCTCGCGCGCCTGCCCGCCCTTCCACGCCCGCGTGGTGAAGCCGAGGATCTCGACCGAGACGCCGCAACGCTCCAGCGTGCGCGCCAATATGTCGGCGCAGGTGGCGGCGACCGTGATCGGCCGGCCGCGCATCGAGCCCGAATTGTCGAGCACCAGCGTCACCACCGTGTCGCGGAATTTGGTGTCGCGCTCCTGCTTGAACGACAGCGGCTGCATCGGATCGATGACGACGCGCACCAGCCGTGCCGGGTCGAGGTAACCCTCTTCCAGGTCGAAATCCCAGGAGCGGTTCTGCTGCGCCATCAGCCGGCGCTGCAGTCGGTTGGCCAGGCGGCCGACGACGCCGGACAGATTGGCAAGCTGCTTGTCGAGGAAGGCGCGCAGCCGGTCGAGTTCTTCCTCTTCGCAAAGCTCCTCGGCGCCGACCGTCTCGTCGAAGGCGGTGGTGAAGACCTTGTAGTCGATTTCCTTCGGCAGATTGGTGAAGGGATTGTCGTTGCGGCGCGCCTCGCCGGGTGTCTCGGCGTCCGCATCGTCATCGTCGGACAGGTCGTCGGCTGTGGCGTCGGAGGCTTCGGTCTCGGCCGACTGCTCGTCATCGGCCGACGCCTCGGCATCTTCGGATTGCGACTGCTCGGAACCGGAATCCTCTTCGCCGCCCTCCTCGCTCTGCTCCTCGCCTTGCGGCTGGTTTTCGTCATTGTCCTCGGAGTCTTCCGTCTCCTGGTCATCGCCGAGTTCCTCGGCCATTTCCATGGAGGCGAGCATCTCGCGCACGACGCGGGCGAAGGCCTGCTGGTCACCGAGCTTTGCCGACAATCCGTCGAGGTCGGCCTTGGCCTTTTCCTCGACCCAGGGCCGCCAGAGTTCGACCAGCCGCTCGCCGCTTTTCGGGATCGGCCGGCCGGTCAGCTTCTCGCGCACCATCAGGGCAAGAGCTTCCTCGATCGGCGCGTCGGCCTTGTCCTTGACGTCGACGAGGTTGGCCTTGGCGTATTTGTCCTCAAGCATCGAGCCGATATTGTCGGCGACGCCTTGCATGGCGCGTGAGCCGATCGCCTCGACGCGGGCCTGCTCGACCGCGTCATAGATGGCGCGGGCCGCCTTGCCCTCCGGTGCCAGCTTGGTGTGGATGCGCACGTCGTGGCAGGCGCGCTTCAGCGCCATGGAATCGCCAAGCCCGCGGGTGATGGCAATGTCGGTCTTCGACGCCTTCTTCGGCAGTTCGGGCAAGCGCGCGCGGCTGCCCGCAAGTGCGGGCCTATCTTTGACGAAACCGACCTCGAGTTCCTTGTCGCCGGCGATGGCGCGCATGCAGACGGTGACGGCGCGCTTGAAGCTGTCGGCTTCAGACCCCGTCTTCGACTTGTTGCGCGTGTTGTCGCCCGGACCCGCCATCGAGGCTCTGCTTACCCCAGCACCACGTTGGCGGCGCTCTCGGGCAGATCCTCGCCGAAGGCGCGCTGGTAGAACTCGGCCACCAGCGAGCGCTCGAGCTCGTCGCATTTGTTGAGGAAGGTCAGCCGGAACGCCATGCCTATATTGCCGAAGATCTCGGCATTCTCGGCCCAGGTGATGACAGTGCGCGGGCTCATCACGGTCGACAAATCGCCATTGATGAAGGCCGAACGCGTCATGTCGGCGACACGCACCATCTTGTTGACGATCTCTTTGCCCTTGGCGTCGCGATAGTGCTTGGCCTTGGCCAGCACGATGGCGACTTCGTTGTCGTGCGGCAGGTAGTTCAGCGTGGTGACGATCGACCAACGGTCCATCTGCGCCTGGTTGATCTGCTGCGTGCCGTGATAGAGACCGGTGGTATCACCCAAGCCAACCGTGTTGGCGGTCGAGAACAGCCGGAACGCCGGATGCGGGCGAATGACACGGCTCTGGTCGAGCAGCGTCAGCCGGCCCGACGATTCCAGCACGCGCTGGATGACGAACATCACGTCCGGACGGCCGGCATCATACTCGTCGAAGCACAGCGCGACATTGTGCTGGTAGGCCCAGGGCAGGATGCCGTCGCGAAATTCGGTGATCTGCAAGCCGTCCTTGACGACGATCGCATCCTTGCCGACGAGATCGATACGGCTGACATGGCTGTCGAGGTTGACGCGCACACAGGGCCAATTGAGGCGGGCGGCAACCTGTTCGATATGGGTCGATTTGCCGGTGCCGTGATAGCCCGACACCATGACGCGGCGGTTGTAGGCAAAGCCTGCCAGGATCGCCATCGTCGTGTTCTTGTCGAACAGATAGTCCGGATCGATGTCGGGCACATGCTCTGATGTTACCGAATAGGCCGGCACCACCATCTTGGAGTCGAAACCGAATTTCTCCTTCACCGACACCGTCGTGTCGGGCAGGTTGGCGATGTCGCGATCGACCTTGTTCATATCTCTCAACGTCTCCACGGGCGAAAAGCCTGATTTCGCCGGCAATCGATTTTGTTCGGGGGCGGTCTTAGAGATCCAATCTTATGAAAGTTGGAAAAATGCCCCGACCGAAAGGTCGCTCAGCACAGGCCCGCCTGTTTGAGCACGCGATAGGCCTGCAGCACATCGCGGAACCGGTCTTCCGAACCTCTGTCGCCACCATTCGCATCCGGATGGTGGAGTTTCACCAGTTCCTTATAGCGCGCCTTGATCTCCTTGCCAGTCGCCTTTGTATCAAGGCCAAGCGTTTCCAGCGCCTTGGCCTCAAGCGGCTTGGCCTTGCGCTCGCGCGCCTCGCGCGGATCCTTTGGCCCTTTGAACAGGTCGAACGGGTCGCGCATGCGGTTGTAGTAGCCGGCACGGCCGGAGCGCATCTGGGCCATATCGGGCGACGATCGCGTCGAGGGGCCGGTGGCGCCCATCTTCCAGGTCGGCCGATGGCCGGTCATCGCTTCCTTCTGGAAGCGCGCGACCTCGGTGTCCGGCACGCCGGAGAAATAGTTGAAGCCCTTGTTGTACTCGCGCACATGGTCGAAGCAGAAACGGAAATACTCGCCCTCCTTCATGCGCCCGACCGGCGCGCGATGGGTGCCCGCCTCCTTGCAGCCGTCCCACTGGCAGATCGGCGAGTGCGACTTCAGCTCCGCGTCCTTGTCGGGGCGGACGCGAATCTTCTCGAAATATTTGGGGTACGGCTTCATTTCACCCATTTATGGGGCGTTCGCAGATGCGAAACAAGAATTGACATTTTCGCGATGATCGCCCTAACCGCTGAATCGCGGCATAAAGCAGGCGAATGGCGGATTTTGTTGCGCGGCAGCGGCTTTTTCGAAGACCGATTTTCGGTTTCAAGGCTGATGTGCCAGCCATATGTGGTGAAGGGAGACGGCGATGTCCATACAGAAGACCATGGAAGACAAGCTCAACAAGGCATTTTCGCCGGACCGGTTGGTCATCATCAACGAGAGCCATCTCCATGCCGGCCATCACCACAACGGCTCCGACCATCACGGCACCTATGACGGCACCGGCGAGACGCATTTTCGCGTCCGCGTCGTCGCTTCCGCCTTTGCCGGCATGAGCCGCATCGACCGCCACCGCGCCGTCAACGAACTGCTTGCCGACGAGTTGAAGGCCGGTGTGCATGCGCTGGCGATCGAACCGGCGGCTCCCGGCGAGAAGACCCGCTGGTAGGTCGGTTAAGCCGCGCTCAGAGCACCGCTTCGATGAGGAACGGCCCGCGCCGTGACAAGGCGCTGTCCAGCAGCGCGTCGAACCGCTCGCACGTATCGGCGCGGGCCGCCTCCACGCCCATGCCTTTGGCCAGCGACACCCAGTCGAGCGGCGGATGGTCGAGGTCCAGCATGCGCCTGGCGTTCTCGCCGATCGCCTCGACACCGACATTCTTCATCTCGCCATGCAGGATCGCATAGGTCCGGTTGGCAAACACGATCGTCACCACATCGAGATTCTCTCTGGCCTGGGTCCACAGCCCCTGCACCGAGTACATGCCGCTGCCGTCGGCTTCGAGATTGATCACCTTGCGGTCCGGACAGGCGATCGCCGCCCCCGTCGCCATCGGGATGCCTCCGCCGATCGATCCGCCTGTGCCCATCATGTAGTCGTGCGGCGCGGCAAAGGCCGACAGCGCGAAGAAACGCAGCGCCGAGGTGATCGCTTCATCGCAGACGATCGCTTCCACGGGAAGCTTTCGCGCCACCGACAATGCGATGGCATCTTCCGTCAGCTTGCCGTTCGGCGTTGCCTCGTCGGGAAAGGCGGTCGCGAACACCTGTTGTTGCGCCGGCTTTATGCCGAGTTCGTCGCGCAGCGCCTCCAGCGCCGCATGCAGATCGTTGCCATGGGCGGCCAGCGTCAGCACCTGGCACCCCTCACGGACAAGCCGCCCGGGCTTTCCCGGGTAGGCGAAGAAGGCAACCGGTTCCTTCGCGCCGACCAGGATCAGAACGTCGATATTCCCGAGCACAACCGTCGCCGCATCGACCGGATAGGGGATGCGGGTCGGCGCGACACGTCCGCGTCCGCGTTGCATTCGGGCGATCAGGACATCGCTGAAAAGACGGACATCGCTGCCCGTGGAAATCTGCCCGGCGACGGCAAGCCCATCGGCTCGTGCGGCCTTCCCACGTACGATCATGCCGGCCCGACCTGGAGCCGCACGGATCGCCGCGGCGACCGTGCGCACCGCGTCCATGTCGACGGCGGGCGGCGGTGCCAGCCTCACCTTGCCGACCGAAACCGCTCCAACTTCGCCCCAGGCGGCATCAGCCGGCAGGATCAGCGTCGCGACACTGGGAGGCGTCAACGATGCGCGCAAGGCCGCCTCGGTCGCCGGCGCGACATCGTCTGGGCCGCCGATGCGGCAGACCCAGTTCGACATCGGTGTAGCAAGGCCTTCGATATCGCTTGTGAGCGGAGCATCGAGCGGCAAATGGTAGGAGGCATGGTCGCCGACGATGTTGATCATCGGGCTGAGCGCACGCCGCGCATTGTGCATGTTGGCGAGACCATTGGCCAGGCCGGGACCGGTATGCAGCAGCGTCGCGGCCGGGCGATCGGTCATCCGGGCATAGCCATCGGCAGCCCCGGTCACCACACCCTCGAACAGGCCGAGCACGCAACGCATCCGCGGTTTGCGGTCAAGCGCTGCAACGAAATGCATTTCTGAGGTGCCGGGATTGGCGAAGCAGACCGTCACATCATTGGCCAGAAGCACGTCACACAGGACATCGGCTCCGTTCATGCAATTCTCTCCTGTTGACGATCGAGGAGCAATTCCAGGAAAAGTGTTAAGCTGTTTTCCCGGGAAAAGCGCATAGCGCTTTCCCTTGGGAATTGCGCCAAAACAAACAGATAGAGCAATGCACCTGCGGGCGCCCGCACGGCAATATCCCGCCAGTGCTTTTGGTCTGATCCAGTAGCTAACGCACGAGCTTCGATCAGCCGACCGTCGATTTCAAGAATGCCAGCGCGACAGCGGTCAGCGCATCGCCGTCGTCGCCGAAATCGCGATTGATCGACATGTGCGTATAGGCGCTGCCGTCGAACAGCGTAACCCTGGTGCCGGTGGCGCGCAGGCGCTTGGCAAAGGCCTTGGAGGCTTCGCCACGGCCAGGCGCCCGCGAATAGGCGATGAAGGTCGGCGGATGCTTGCGGCCGTCGACATAGCTGATGGGCGATAGTGCCGCCCATTGCGTAGGGTCGGAAAAGACCCGCGCATAGGCCCGCACCATGCCGCCATTCCTGGCAAGCGCTACAAGGTCGTAGGCCCTTGTATCATCGAGAAGCAGGGCAGCGACGCCGGGCAGTCCACCGCGCATGCCGGTCAGCGCAATCAGATGGCAGCCGGCCGAATGGCCCATGCCCACAATGCGGTTGGGGTCGCCGCCATGCCGGGCGATGTTGGCCCTGATATAGCCATAGGCCTTTTCGACGTCGCCGGCCTGGGTGGCGACATCGGCCTCAGGCAACATGCGGTAATCGATGGAGACGAAGCAGAAGCCATTGGCCAGCAGGAAGGCCGGTTTGGCGTTGACCTGGCTGCGTTTGCCGAACTGCCAGGTGCCGCCATGGACGAAAAACACGACCGGCAGGCCGGTTGCACCATCGGGGGCATAGATGTCGAGTTTGGCCGGCCCGTAATCGAAAGTTTTTGGCGCTGGTTGGCGTTGCCGCCACGCAGCCGATGCTCCCAGTGGCAGCATCGCCGCCACGGAAGCCAGAATGAGGCTTCGTCGATCGATCATCGTGGTCTCCCGACCGTGTCGGCCAAGAGTGCCCGCGCACGCCACGAGCGTCCAGTTAAGGATCGGCAATATCCAAAAATCTGGTTCGGCGATCGATCCTCGATCCGAACGCGATCGAACTGCCCCATCGAACCCGCATCGGGCGACAGCTCTCACCGCATCAAATGCACGCTCTCGGTTCAGTTCACGAAATCAATATTTGTCCTTGACGGCCTCATCTGTCCATCACCCCCTAAGTTATTGGATACGCATTCTAATCACATGGGGTGCTGTCCCGGGTCGATGCCAGGCGCACGTTCTCTCCTTCATGTGAAGGGAACCACAATGCACCCCCGGTAGTTGAATAGATTGAGAGCCATCCGGCAGCCAGAACGGCTTTGAGGGCGGAATATCATGCGTGAGAATCAGTCCGACGTCTTCGATCTTTTTTCGGAGATTTATGCGAACGCGGCCCAGGAAGAAATCAGCCTCCAGCAGTACCTTCTTGCCTGCCGAGAGGACAAATCGATGTATGCCTCGGCGCCTGAACGGATGGTCGAGGCAATCGGCGAGCCGAACCTGGTCGACACCAGCAAGGATGAGCGACTCGGCCGCATTTTCTCGAACCGCACCGTCAAGATCTATCCCTCTTTCTCCGACTTCTACGGCATGGAGGATACGATCGAGCGCATCGCCGGATATTTCCGCTATGCCTCCCAGGGGCTCGAGGAGCGCAAGCAGATCCTCTACCTCCTCGGCCCTGTCGGCGGCGGCAAATCCTCTCTGGCCGAACGGCTGAAGAGACTGATGGAGGAACGCCCGATTTACACGCTGAAGGCCGGCAACCAGATCAGTCCGGTTTTCGAATCGCCGCTCGGCCTTTTCAATCCCGATCGCATGGGCGACCTGCTGGAAGACAAATACGGGATAGCCCGGCGCCGTCTCAACGGGCTTATCTCGCCTTGGGCGGCCAAGCGGCTTGATGAATTGTCCGGCGACATTTCCAAATTCAGCGTGGTCGAGTTGAAGCCTTCGCGGCTGCGCCAGATCGGCATCACCAAGACGGAGCCTGGCGACGAGAACAACCAGGATGTCTCGGCCCTGGTCGGCAAGGTCGACATCAGGCAATTGGAAAATTTCAGCCAGTCCGATCCGGACGCCTATTCCTACAGCGGAGGACTGAACCGGACCACACAGGGCCTGCTCGAATTCGTCGAAATGTTCAAGGCGCCCATCAAGGTCCTGCATCCGCTGCTGACCGCGACCCAGGAGGGCAGCTACAACGGCACCGAGAATTTCGGCGCCTTCCCCTATCAAGGCATCATCGTGGCCCATTCCAACGAATCGGAATGGCAGCAGTTCAAGAACAACAAGAACAACGAGGCTTTTCTCGATCGCATCCTAGTGGTCAAGGTGCCGTATTGTCTGCGGACAACCGAAGAAAGACATATCTACGAAAAGCTGCTGCGGGAGAGCGAATTGGCCACCAGTGCCTGTGCCCCTGAGGTGCTGGACATCCTCAGCCGCTTTACCGTCTCGACCCGCTTGGCCAAGCACGACAATTCGCCGCTCTACACCAAGATGCGTGCCTATGACGGCGAGAACCTGAAGGACGTCGACACCAAGGCGAAACCGGTTCAGGAATATCGCGATGCCGCCGGCGTCGACGAGGGCATGGCCGGCGTCAGCACGCGCTTTGCCTTCAAGATCCTGTCGCAGACCTTCAACTATGACACCGAGGAGGTGGCCGCCGACCCTGTACATCTCATGTACATCCTGGAGGAGGCAATCAAGCGCGAACAGTTTCCGAAGGAGACGGAAGCGGACTATCTGGAGTTCATCAAGTCCGAGCTGGCGGCCCGGTATGCCGAGTTCATCGGCCACGAAATCCAGAAGGCCTATCTGGAATCGTACAGCGAGTATGGCCAGAACCTTTTCGATCGCTACATCGCTTATGCCGATGCCTGGATCGAGGATCAGGACTACAAGGATCCCGACACCGGCCAGATCCTCAACCGCGAGGTTTTGGACAATGAGCTGTCGCAGGTCGAAAAGCCGGCCGGCATCGCCAATCCCAAGGACTTCCGCAACGAGGTGGTGAAGTTCACCTTGCGCGCCCGTGCAAGAAATCACGGCCGCAACCCGGCGTGGACAAGTTACGAAAAGCTGCGCGAAGTCATCGAGAAGCGCATGTTCGGCCAGGTCGAGGACCTCCTGCCGGTGATCAGCTTCGGCTCCAAGCAGGATAGCGTGACGGAAAAACGGCATAATGAATTCGTGCAACGGATGGTCGAGCGTGGCTACACCCAGCGGCAGGTGCGTCGCCTTGTGGACTGGTACATGCGGGTGAACAGGGCGGGTTGAGAGAGCCCGGATGGTTCCATGCCGATCTTCATCGACCGTCGCCTGAACCCAAAAGACAAGAGCCTCGGCAATCGCCAGCGCTTTCTCAGGCGTGCGCGCGAGGAACTGAAGCGGAGCATACGCGATCAGATCCGCACCGGCAGGATCGCCGACGCCGACGCCGAGCACGCTGTGCCCATGCCCGAAAGAGGCACGGGCGAGCCGAGTTTCAACAACGCTCGCAACAGCGGCAGGCGCCAGCACATCCTGCCGGGCAACAGGCATTTCTCCCCTGGGGACCTGATCCCCAAGCCCGGCGGGGGCGGCGGCGCGGGAGCCCCGGGGAATACGGCATCTGAAGACGACTTTCGTTTCGTGCTGTCGCGTGAAGAGGTGCTCGATCTTTTTTTCGAGGATCTCGAACTCCCAGATATGGTCAAGCTCAACCTCAAGGAGATCCTTGCCTTCAAGTCGCGCCGGGCTGGCTTCGCCGCCACCGGCTCACCGACCAACATCAATGTTGTGCGCACGATGCGCAACAGCCATGGCCGCCGCATTGCGCTGAGACGTCCCAAGCAGGAGGAGTTGGACGCGATCCTCCAGGAAATCGCCACGCTCGAGTTGGTGCCATCCAGCGCAGCGGCGCGTCAGCGCATTGCGGCGTTGCGCGAAGAGCTTGACCGGCTGGAACGGCGGCGCAGGCGGATTGCCTATGTCGATCCGGTCGACATCCGCTTCAACCGCTTCGATCCCCGGCCTGTGCCGAACGCCAATGCCGTCATGTTCTGTCTGATGGATGTATCCGGCTCGATGGGTGAGCGCGAAAAGGATCTGGCGAAGCGCTTCTTCGTACTGCTGCACCTGTTCTTGAAACGGCGCTACGAGCGCATCGAGATCGTCTTCATCCGCCACACGCACCTGGCCCAGGAGGTCGATGAGGAAACATTTTTCTACAACACGCAAAGCGGCGGCACCGTCGTTTCCACCGCGCTGGAGGAAATGCACCGCATTATTGACGAACGTTACCCCGCCCACGAATGGAACATCTACGCCGCCCAAGCCTCGGACGGCGACAATTTCGCCGGCGATTCCGAGCAATGCATAACATTGCTCAACGGCAAGCTCATGCGGCTGTGCCAGTATTTTGCCTATGTCGAGATCATCGACGAGCGTGAAGCCCATATCTTCGGCACGACCGAAAACGGGACATCGCTATGGCGAGCCTATAGCGAAATCGACCTGAGATGGCCGAACTTCCAGATGAGCCGCATTGCCACGCCCGCCGATATCTACCCGGTCTTTCGCCAACTCTTCGGCAGACAGCCGGCTTCCCTCAAGAGTGCATGAGGGCTCCGATGGCCAGACAAGCCAGTAAATCCAGCCTGCTTTTTTCGGGGTCCGACTGGGATTTCAAGACATTGTCACGAACCTATGACGCGATCGAGGCAATCGCGGTCGAAGAGCTTCATCTCGAAACCTACCCCGTGCAGATGGAGATCATCTCTTCCCAACAGATGCTCGACGCCTATTCATCGGTCGGCATGCCACTGATGTATCGTCACTGGTCTTTCGGCAAACATTTCCTCCATCAGGACCTGCTCTATCGCAAAGGCGGGCGAGGGCTTGCCTATGAACTGGTCATCAATTCCAATCCCTGCATCGTTTATCTGATGGAGGAAAACACCATGGCCCTGCAGGCCCTGGTGACGGCCCATGCTGCGCTCGGGCACAACCATTTCTTCAAGAACAACCAGTTGTTCAAGCAGTGGACGGACGCAGGGGCGATCCTCAGCTACCTGGACTTCGCCAAGGGCTACATTGTCCGTTGCGAGGAGCGGCACGGCCCCGCCGCCGTCGAGGCTGTTCTTGATTCCGCCCACGCGCTGATGGCGCAGGGCGTGTTCCGCTATCACCGGCCGCCGAAGCTGTCGTCGGAGCGGCAGCGCGAAGGGCTTCGCGAGCGCCTCGAATACGAAGAACACTCCTATAATGATTTGTGGCGCACGCTGCCGCCGTCGCAGCGAACGGCCAACGACAAGGGACACGACGAGCCGGAGCGGAAGAAATCGCTCAACCTGCCCGAGGAAAACCTGCTTTATTTCCTGGAAAAGAACAGCCTGATCCTGGAGCCTTGGCAGCGTGAGGTGATCAGGATCGTTCGTGTCATAGCACAATATTTTTACCCTCAACGGCAAACACAGGTGATGAACGAGGGCTGCGCCACTTTCGTCCACTATACGCTGATGAACATGCTGTTCGATCGCGGCCAGATCAGCGAAGGCGCCATGCTCGAAATCCTGCGGAATCATTCCAACGTGGTCTTCCAGCCGGCATACGACGATCCGCGCTTTTCCGGCATCAACCCCTACGCTCTCGGCCTCGATATGATGCAGGACATTAAGCGCATCTCGACCGAGCCGACGGCGGAAGACCGGGAATGGTTTCCCGACATCGCCGGTCACGGCAACTGGCTTGAGGTCCTGCTCGATGCCTGGGCGGATCACCGGGACGAGTCCTTCATCCGCCAGTATCTCAGTCCGACCTTGATCCGGAAATGGCGGTTCTTTGTGCTCGGTGACGTTGCCGAACAACCGCATTGCCAGGTCGCCTCGATCCACAACGAACGCGGCTATGCCAAGATCCGCGCCGCGCTTGCCCACAGCTACGAGATCGGCGCGAACCAACCGGACATCCAAGTAATGGATGTCGATCTGCTCGGCGACCGGCATTTGAGGCTGCAGCACAAGGTCAATGATGGCATCCTTCTCGAGGATGCCAGCCGCGATGCCACGCTTCGTCACATCCGCAGGCTTTGGGGTTATGAGGTCAGCCTGGCGGCCGTCGACGCTGAGACGGGCGCGGCTATCCACGAACGCTCGACGAGCCAGATCGCAGAATGAGACTCCTTAGCTGCGCTGGTCTCATGGCGCCAAAAAGTGCGCAGCGTTTTAAGCGTCGCCGGCTGGCCTGATCCTCAGCCTGGCAATCCGGTTCTTGTCGCGCTTCATGACGGTGAAGCGCTTGCCGTGGAACGTGAAAGCCTGCTTCTCCTCGGGGATCGACTGCGTCTCGTGGATGACGAGGCCGGCAATGGTGGTGGCCTCCTCATCCGGCAGGTTCCAGTCGAGCGCCCGGTTCAGGTCGCGGATCGGCACCGTGCCGTCGACGACGACGGAACCGTCAGCCTCCTGCTTGACGCCCTGGATGTCGACATCATGCTCGTCGGCGATCTCGCCGACGATTTCCTCGATGATGTCCTCCAGCGTCACCAGCCCTTCGACCTCGCCATATTCGTCGACGACGACGGCGAAATGCGCCTTGCGGCGCAGGAAGGCGTTGAGCTGTTCCTGCAATGTCGTGGTGTCGGGCACGAACCAAGGTTTCGAGGCAATCTTCATCACGTCGATCCTGGAGAAGTCGTTGCCGACTTCGTTCAAGGCGCGCAGCAGATCCTTGGCGTGCAGCACGCCGACGATGTTGTCGAGCGAGCCCTTCCACAGCGGCATGCGGGTATGCGGGCTCTGCAGGATCTCGCGCACCACCGCCTCCGGCGCATTGTCGGCATTGACCGAGCGCATGTTGGTGCGGTGGACCATGATGTCGGAGACTTCAAGCTCGGCGAGATCGAACAGGCCGCCGACGCGATCGCGATCCTCGCGCACTATCTGGCCGTCGCGGCGGAAATCGTCGACCGCGCCGCGCAATTCGTCCTGGGTCGAGCGCTGCGGCTCGATGCGCGACAGCTCATAACCAAAAGCGGCAAGCAGGCGCGTGCGCACGGCAACGACCAGCAGGATGAGGATGGCAAGGACAGCGACGACGATCCAGCCGGTCTCGTTGTTCATTTCGGCCGCATCTTCTGCTTGCCCAGCCGGCTTTCCTGCTGGCTGGGATGGTTCTCTTTCAGGAACGACAGCACTTCCGATGCCGGAACATCCTTGGCGATGAAGGCCTGGCCGATGCCGCGCGTCAGGATGAAGGTCAGCGCACCGCGCGACACCTTCTTGTCCTGGGTGATGAAGGCAAGCAGCGCCTCGGCGCCCGGCAGATCGCCCGGGATATCGGCCATGCGCCAGGGCAGGCCGACGGCGCGCAGATGCGCCTCGACGCGCGCCGCGTCGTCAGGGCTGGCCAGGTTGAGCCGCGACGAGAACCGGTACGCCAGCGCCATGCCGATAGCGACGCCTTCGCCATGGACAAGGCGGGTTCCGTCATATTGGGTGGCGGCTTCCAGCGCGTGACCGAACGTGTGGCCGAGATTGAGCAGCGCGCGGTCGCCGGTCTCGAACTCGTCGCGGGCAACGACGTCGGCCTTGGCCCGGCAGGCTTCGGCAATGGCCTGCGCCCTCTCCGGTCCACCGGCAAAAACCTGGCCCCAGTTCTCTTCCAGCCAGGCGAAAAATCCCGGCCGGTCGATAAGCCCATATTTGGCGAGCTCGGCATAGCCGGCGCGGAATTCGCGGATCGGCAGCGTGTCGAGCACTCCGGTGTCTGCCAGCACCAGCTTCGGCTGATGGAAGACGCCGACAAGGTTCTTGCCGCGCGCGCTATTGATGCCGGTCTTGCCGCCGACCGAGGAATCGACCTGCGCCAGCAGCGAGGTCGGGATCTGCACGAAATTCATGCCGCGCCGCACGATGCCGGCGGCGAAGCCGGCAAGGTCGCCGATAACGCCGCCGCCAAAAGCGATGACAATGTCGCCGCGTTCCAGCCTGGCTGCCAGCACACCGTCGACCACCTCTTCGAGATGAGCAAAGCTCTTGGTCTTCTCGCCGGGCGGCAGCGTGATCACGGCGGGCTGTATGCCGTCCGTCTCAAGGCTGGCCTTCAGCGCATCGAGATGCGCTGAAGCGACATTGGCGTCGGTGATCACAGCGGCGCGGGTACCCGGCAGCCGGCGCGAAATCTCCGCACCGGCGCGTGATAGCAGCCCCGAGCCGATCAGGATGTCGTAGGTCCGGTCGCCAAGGCCAACTTCGACGGTGACTGGCTGATCCGCGCTCATGATCGCACCTCGCCTGTCGCAGCGGTCACATCGATGCCGAAATGCCGGCACAGCGCATCCACCACCTCGGTCGCGATGACCTCCTTGCGGTCGTCGCGGGTCGGCACGGTGACGTCAGATGTCGCGTAGACCGGATAGCGCTCGCTCATCAGCCGCTCCAGCACGGCGCGCGGATCGGCACTTTTCAACAGCGGCCGGTTCTGCTTCTTGGAGACGCGATCCATCAGAAGGTCGAGCTCGGCCTTCAGCCACACCGACACGCCGTGCGAGGCGATCGCCTCGCGCGTCTGCGCGTTCATGAAGGCACCGCCGCCCGTCGACAGCACTTGTGGGCCGTTTTCCAGCACCCGCAGGATGACGCGCTGCTCTAGCGCCCTGAATTCGGTCTCGCCATAACGCTCGAACAGCTCCGGTACGGTCATGCGCGAGACGCTCTCGATCTCCTGGTCGCTGTCGATGAAAGGCAGCGCCAGCATCGTCGCCACCTTGCGGCCGATCGCCGTCTTGCCGGCGCCCATCAGCCCGACAAAAACGATGGAACGGCTGCCGAGCCGGCCAAGCAGCGCGGCGTGGGTCTCGTCTGGAGGATTTGCTGGCAGCGCGTTCATCGGATGTTTCGAGGGCCCTCTTTGCCGGCGTATCGACATGAAAAGCCCGTTTGCGTCAAGCGTGGCAAGCACCTTGAGCCCGATATGGGCTGGCAAGGTCTGCGCCGGAAGTTGCTGACAGGCCTCAGCTTCTTCCTTGAATTGGCCGGATTGGCGTCCCATAAGGGGACAGGGTTTGGAAACGCAGAACAAGAAGACGGGCGAAAATTAATGCCGACACTGTTTCGCTTTGTCGTGATAGCAGCGATTCTGGCTGGCATTGCCTATGGTACGATGTTCGCACTGGTGATGTTCGTGGAGCCCAAGAAGGGAGAAATGAGCGTGCGCATCCCTCCGGAAAAGCTCAATCCCAAGAAAAGTTGAATGAACAGCGCCGCTCGCATCGAAGCCTTCCTGGAAATGATGAGCGCCGAACGGGGTGCCGCCGAAAACACGCTTTCCTCCTACCGCCGTGACCTCGAAGACGCCTCTGGCGAGATCGATGGCGGGCTCGCCGGTGCGGCAGCCGCCGATATCCGCGCCTATCTCGACGACGTCGCCGCGCGCGGCTTTGCCGCCACGTCGCAGGCGCGCAAACTGTCGGCGATCCGCCAGTTCTTCAAATTCCTCTACGCCGAAGGCCTGCGCGGCGATGATCCGACCGGCACGTTGGACAGCCCGAAAAAAGGCCGCCCGCTGCCCAAGACGATGAGCGAGGCCGACACCGGCCGGCTGATCGACCGCGCAGCACTTGAGGCCGGCGATTCAGGGCTTGGCGACGGTGAGTGGCTGGCGGCGCTGCGCCTGCATGCGCTGGTCGAGGTGCTTTATGCCACCGGCCTGCGCGTTTCCGAGCTGGTCGGCCTGCCGGTGACGGTGGCACAGCGCGACGACCGCTTCTTCATGGTGCGCGGCAAGGGCGACAAGGAGCGCATGGTGCCGCTCTCGGCCAAGGCGCGCATAGCGATGAAAACCTGGCTTGCTGCCCGCGCCAAGGTTCCAGCCTTTGCCGACAGTCCGTTTCTGTTTCCGGCCGCCTCGGACAGCGGCTATCTCTCGCGCCAAGTCTTCGCGCGCGACCTGAAAGGGCTGGCGGCAAGGGCCGGCATCGCCTCGGCGAAGATCTCGCCGCATGTGCTGCGCCATGCTTTCGCCAGCCATCTCCTGCAGAACGGCGCCGATCTCAGGGCCGTGCAGCAATTGCTCGGCCATGCCGACATATCGACGACACAGATTTACACCCATGTGCTGGAAGAGCGGCTGGTGCGGCTGGTCAACGATCATCATCCGCTTGCCGACTAGGCCTCATATCGCTATGTGAGGACGACGTTTCACCGCCCGGAGCCTTGGATTCAAGGGTTCCGTCAGCCATTGCCTTCCGATGTATCGGTCCGCTCACGCATGTACAATTACCTCGATTTCGAAAAGCCGGTGCAGGACCTCGAGGGCAAGATCCTCGAGCTGAAGAAGCTCGCCGAGAATGGCGAGGCGGTCGATGTCGGCGACGAGATCAGCCGTCTCGAGAAGCGCTCCCGCGACGCCCTGCGCGACGCCTACAAGGCGCTGACGCCGTGGCAGAAGGTACAGGTGGCGCGCCATCCCGACAGGCCGCATTGCGTCGATTACATCAAGGGCCTGTTCAACGATTTCACGCCGCTGGCCGGCGACCGCAATTTCGGCGAGGACCAGGCAATCGTCGGCGGTTTCGCCCGCTTCCGCGGCGAGCCTGTTGCTATCATCGGCCAGGAAAAGGGTTCCGACACGACCAGCCGCCTGAAGCACAATTTCGGCTCGGTGCGGCCGGAAGGCTACCGCAAGGCGGTACGGCTGATGGAACTCGCCGACCGCTTCAATATCCCGCTGCTGACGCTGGTCGACACCGCCGGCGCCTATCCCGGTGTCGGCGCCGAGGAGCGCGGCCAGGCCGAAGCCATTGCCCGTTCGACCTCCGCATGCCTTGGCCTCAAGGTGCCGTCGATCTCGGTGGTCATCGGCGAAGGCGGCTCGGGCGGCGCCATCGCCATCGCCACCGCCAACCGCGTCTATATGCTCGAACACTCCATATATTCGGTGATTTCGCCGGAGGGCGCGGCGTCGATCCTGTGGCGCGACACCACACGATCCAAAGACGCGGCGACCAACATGAAGATCACCGCCCAGGATCTTTTTGAGCTGAAGATCATCGACGCCATCATTCCCGAGCCGCTCGGCGGCGCGCATCGTGGCGCCGAAACCGTGATCGCCGCGACCGGCGACCTCATCGCCAGGACGATGAAGGATTTTGCCGGCGCCAACACCGATTTCCGCGAGCAGCGCCGCGAGAAATACCTGGCAATGGGCCGCAGTCTCTGATCGCAGGCAGCCTTGCTCGCCACAATGTGGCGGCACGGAGCATTTTTGCCACAAAAATGCCGCTGCTTTCAGCTCAATGGGACTGCCGTCAGGGGACGCATCGACACTTGCGGTAAGGAATTTGTTAGGGTTAACGGGCTTAGGGTCTGTCGATGTGCAGTGCAGTAGCCGGGGCGCGAACGCCCTGGCGCCAGAGAAAAGACGATATCCGTAGCCATGTTCGCCAAGCTTGCCCGTACCGGAATGCTGATAGCCGCGCTCGGTGTGGCCGGCTGCAACAATTCGTCGATGAAGGATTTTGCCCCGGAAGCCAACAAGCCGCTGCCCGACAAGATCCTCGCCGACATGAGGGCCAAGGGCATGGTCCGCACCTCGTCGGTGATGGCCCGCATCTTCAAGGAAGAGGGCAAGCTCGAAATCTGGAAGGCCAAGACCAACGGCCGCTACGACATGGTCGCCAGCTACGACATCTGCAAATGGTCGGGCAAACTCGGGCCTAAATACACCGAAGGCGACCGCCAGGCGCCGGAAGGCTTCTATACGGTGCGTCCGGCGCAGATGAATCCGCGCTCGAACTACCATCTGTCCTTCAACATCGGCTATCCCAACGCCTATGATCGCGCCAATGGCCGCACAGGCTCCAATTTGATGGTGCATGGCGCCTGTTCGTCATCGGGCTGCTATTCGATGACCGACGCGCAGATCGAGCAGATCTATGCCTTTGGCCGCGATGCCTTCCAGGGCGGCCAGACCGAGTTCCAGATCCAGGCGTTTCCGTTCCGCATGACCGCCGCCAACATGGCGCGCTACCGCAACGACCCGAACTACGACTTCTGGAAGATGCTGAAGGTCGGCTACGACAATTTCGAGATCACCAAAGTGCCGCCGAAGGTCGACGTCTGCGAAAAGCGCTATGTTTTCAACCAGGCTGCCGCCGACGGCGAAACGTTCGATCCGACCGGCGCCTGCCCGGCGACGACGCAACCTGATTCGCTGAAAAGCGCCTACAACTCCTATATGAGCACCTACGACGCGGCGTTCAACGGCGCGGTCAAGGCCAGCGTGCCGGCGCCCAAGCCGACCATTGCTGGCATCAAGGAAGCCAGCATCGTCTCGGACTGGTCCAAGCGCCGCGCCCGCGGTGAGCGCGTACCGATCGATCCGCCGTCGCTCAACAACGACGGCTCGGTCACCGAGACGGCGCGCATGGGCCGCATCGATTCGCCTGCCGGCCGCAAGATGGCCGCCCTCGACGCCGAAAAGGCCGCCAAGCAGAAGGCCGAAGAGCAGAGACTGGCTGCCATAGAGGCGGCCAAGCAGGCCAAGGAAGCCGCCAAGGCTCAGGCTCTGGCTGAAAAAGAGGCCGAGAAGGCTGCCAAGGAAGCCCCTGTCGCCACCGCGACCATCGCAGCCCCTTCCGAAGCCGCGCCAGTGGCAGAAACGCAAGCCGCGAGTGCCGACGAGAGCCGGGTGACAAAGCTGAAGAACAAGCTGCTCGGCATGTTCGGCGGCTGATTTTCACCCGTGACTGATCGCGTCGCTGTCTATGACCTCAAGGGACTGAACTGCCCCTTGCCCGTGCTCAAGGCCAAGAAGCGCCTTGCCGGCATGCAACCGGGCAGCCGGCTCTGGCTTGAAACCACCGATCCGCTCGCCGTCATCGACATTCCGGCATTCTGCTCCGACAGCGGCCACAATCTCATCGAAACGGCGGCTGTCGTCGGCGGCCATCGCTTCCTGGTCGAGCGCGGCGAACAGCGATCGTAGAGCTTACCGTCCGGCAATCGCCAGCGGATTGTTTTCCAGCGCCGCGCGGTCGGGCGTATCGATCGACGGCCGGTTGGTGAAGGCGGCGAACAGCCGGCGGATATAGTCTTCCGGCATGTCGAGCGTGATCAGAACCAGCCGTGTGCCACGCTGGCCATCGGGCCAGGCCGGCAATTGCACCGGCGGATGCAGGATTTTCTGCACGCCATGGATCACCAGCGGCCGCGACGGGTCTTCCCTGAGTTCGATGATGCCCTTCATGCGCAGCAGGCGCTCGCCATGCGTCGAACGCAACAGGTCGAGAAACATCTCGATGGCCGAAAACGGCACCGGGCCGTCATGCACCAGCGAATAGGAGCGCACCCGCGAATCGTGGCGATGGCCGTGGTCATGGCCATGTTCGTGATCATGCCCATCTTGATGATCGTGATCACGATGGTGGTCGTGATCGTGCGCTGCTTCCTCGCCAAGCCAGCGCCGCACATCAGCGGATTTGGTGGCGGGATTGTAAAGGCCGCAGTCGAACAGCGCCGCCACGCCTGTCCCGGTATCGGCGGCATCGAGCAGCTCGGCGCCCGGATTGATCTGCCGCAGTCGCGCCCGCAGCGTTTCCAGTTCGCTGGGGTCGGTGACCAGGTCTGCCTTGCTGAGCACGATACGGTCGGCGACGGCAACCTGCTTGACCGCCTCGACATGGGCATCGAGCGTCGCCTCCCCGTTGACGGCGTCGACCAAAGTAATGACGCCGTCGAGCCGGAATGCCTGGACGAGTGCGGGATGCGCCATGATCGACTGCAGCACCGGCGCCGGATCGGCCAGCCCCGTGGTTTCGACGATGACACGGGAGAGCCGGGCGATGCGGCCGGTCTGCAGCCGGTCGACCAGGTCGGCCAACGTGTCGACCAGTTCGCCGCGCACCGTGCAGCACAGGCAGCCGTCGGAAAGCTGGATGATGCCGTCGGAGGACTGCTCGACCAGCAAATGGTCGATCGCCACCTCGCCGAACTCGTTGATGATGACCGCCGTATCGGCCAGCGCCGGATCCTTCAACAGCCGGTTGAGCAGCGTCGTCTTGCCGGCGCCGAGGAAACCGGTCAGCACCGAGACGGGGATCGGGAAGCCGCTCATTGAGTTCTATCTGTCTGTTCGAGCATGATCTTTTCCGAAAACCGGTCTCCACTTTTCGGGATCATGCTCTAGTTCGCAACCTTGGCCGGCTGGTCGCCCTGCGCGGCGGAGCCGGCAATCTTCGGACCCGTCCCGGCCGGTGCCGGCCTATCGGGCCGCCAGCTCGGGATCGGCACGTCGGCATAGTCCTGTCCGCCTTGGTCGAGGACGGCCTTCGGCGCCGGACCGGTGGCGCCGCCAAGGCCGACGGCAACCAGCGTCGGCACATGGTCGAGCTTTTTCTGATAGGGCGATTTCGGCACGTCCTTGGCAACAACCGGCGGCGCTTCGGACTGTTCCTGCGGCGCCTTCTTCTTGCAGACCTCGTCATGCATGTCGTTGGGCGAGACCGTGTCGCCATAGGGCGCCAGCGTAGTGACGGTGGCCGAGCCGGCGGCAGGCGTGTCGAAACCCTGATCGAGCAGTTTCGCGGCCGTCTCGGCACGGGTGACCGCCGACTTCTCGCCAAGCACCACCGCGACAAGCGTGCGCCCGTTGCGGGTCGCCGAACCGATCATGTTGAAGCCGGAGGGGCAGACAAAGCCGGTCTTCATGCCGTCGGCGCCGGGATAGCGGCCGATCAGCAGATTGTAGTTGGGAATAGCCTTCTTGCCGACGGCAAGGCCTTCGATCGAAAACCACGACGCATATTGCGGAAATTCACGGCGGATCGCCATCACCAGAACGGCGAGGTCGCGCGCCGTCGTGTACTGGTCCGGCGAATAGAGCCCGTTCGGATTGACGAAATGCGTGCCGTTCATGCCGAGCCGGATCGCTTCGGCATTCATCCGTTCGGCGAAGGCTGCCTGCGAACCGCCGACATTCTCGCCGACGGCCATGGCGATGTCGTTGGCCGATTTGACCAGCATCATCTTCAGCGCATTGTCGAGCCGCATCACCGAGCCCGGCTTGAAACCCATCTTGCTTGGCGGCTCGGAAGCGGAGTGTTTCGTCACCTTGATCGGCGAATCAAGCTGGACCTCGCCGGCGGCGATCGCTCGAAAGGTCACATAAGCGGTCATCAGCTTGCTCAACGACGCCGGATACCAGCGCTTGAATGCATCCTGATGCTGCAGGATCTTGCCGCTGCCGAGGTCGAACACGACCACCGGATTGGCCAGCGTCGGCCCGGCCAGGACCGACAGCGCGATTGTGCCAGCCGAGAATAGTTTGAGGAAATGCCTGTGCCGCATGATCAAATCCGAAATCGCCTCTTGCCGTAGTCGCCCCTGGCTCCGTAAGATTTCGTTACGCGATCGCCAGCATGATAGGTCCGACCCTCAAAAACCGGACCGCATCGATGCGGTGCTATTTACCCTATGTGACGCCAAGATGGCAAAGTGCCTGGCGATCACAATTGCAAGGCAGCGGGCCGATACCCGCCTGTCCCAACAGCGAGATGGAACCATCATGCCAATCCTGAACCGTGCCGCCGAAATGCAGGACGAAGTTGCCGGCTGGCGCCAGCATCTGCACCAGACGCCAGAACTCAACTTCGACGTCTTCAAAACCGCCGCCTTCGTCACCGAGAAGCTGAAAGCCTTCGGTTGCGACGACGTGGTGACCGGCCTCGGCAAGACCGGCGTGGTTGGCATCATCCGCGGCCGCCAGGGCCAAGGCCCCACCATCGGCCTGCGCGCCGACATGGACGCGCTGCCGCTCAATGAGATATCAGGCAAGCCCTATGCCTCGACCATTCCGGGCAAGATGCATGCCTGCGGCCATGACGGCCACACGGCGATGCTGCTTGGTGCCGCGAAATATCTCGCCGAGACGCGCAACTTCACGGGTTCGGTGGCGGTGATCTTCCAGCCGGCGGAGGAAGGCGGCGGCGGCGGCAACGAGATGGTCAAGGACGGCATGATGGAGCGTTTCGACATTTCCAAAGTGTTCGGCATGCACAACATGCCAGGCCTGCCTGTCGGGCAGTTCGCCATCCGCCCGGGCCCGATCATGGCGGCGACGGCCGAATTCACCATCACCGTGCGCGGCAAGGGCGGCCATGCGGCGATGCCGCACGGCACGATCGATCCGATCGTCATCACCAGCCAGCTGGTCGGCGCCTTGCAGACGATCGCCTCACGCAGCACCGACCCGGTCGAGGCCGTGGTGGTGTCGGTGACCAAATTCCATGCGGGTGACGCATACAACATCATCCCGGAAACGGCGGAAATCGCTGGCACCGTGCGCACCTTGCGCAAGGAAATCGCCAAAAAGTCCGAAGAGCGCATCCGCACGATCTGTGAAGGACTGGCGACCGCCTTCGGCGCCAAGATCGAGGTCGACTACCAGGCAAATTACCCCGTGACCTTCAACCACGCGGAAGAAACGGTGTTTGCCAGCGATATCGCGATCGGTGTCGCCGGCGACGCCCATGTCCACCGCGGCATCCAGCCGGTGATGGGCGGCGAGGATTTCTCCTATATGCTCGAAGCCCGCCCCGGCGCCTTCATCTTCATCGGCAATGGCGACACCGCCGGTCTCCACAACCCGGCCTACGACTTCAACGACGAGGTCATCCCGCACGGCATGAGCTACTGGGTGAAACTGGCGGAAACCGCGCTGGCCGCCTGATACCTTCGACGCCAAGAGGCTGACCGAATTGCGTTCGGCCAGCCTCTTGGCGAAACGATCCGAAGCGGCTATGTGTCGGGCCGCGTGGTCCCGTAGCTCAGTAGGATAGAGCGGCAGATTCCTAATCTGTAGGTCACAGGTTCGATTCCTGTCGGGATCACCATGCTTTTCAATGGCTTAGTAAAGAACCGTCGTACTTTTTTGCGAAACTAGTCCCGTTGGAGAGGGCGAAACCATCACGCCCTCATGCGCGTATTTGACAATCGTCGGGCCTCAGATGTGAGAGAGAATCCTCGCTTGCGCTGGCATTTCGGCATTCGTCTGCTGCATTGGCTAACCGTGATCGCGCTCGCGGCGCAAATCGCAATTGCCTTCGGACCGATGGACGGGCTGGGTATGGCGACGATGAGCTGGCTTCCGCTTCACATGTCGATCGGCGTGACGATCCTTGCCGTCATCATCCTCAGGCTTTGCTGGCGCATCTTCATCCGTGCCCCTGTCAGGCAAACCTCACGGTTCATGCGGTTTGCGACTTCATTCTTCCATGTGCTTCTCTACGTCACGATTCTCGCCGTCCTGATAACGGGATGGCTGGGCTACCGGCCAATGCCTTTCATGCCTCCCGCACGGCTTTTCGGAAACTTGCCTATCCCGTTGGCGCCATCCGTCGGCGCGACAAGGGCTTTCGCGTCCATCCACGCAAAGCTGGTCTGGATACTGCTTGGATTCGTCGGCGTTCACATCCTGGCTGCGTTTGTGCATTTCGCCCTGCTTCGCGATGATGTCATGTACACCATGCTCTTTGGACGGCCGGACATCGCTTCGCGCAAAGAGAAAGCGCAGCTTGCTGTCGACGATGACGCCAGCGGCTCACGCGATCGCCCATAATCCTCCCGCAATGACAGCTGCGTATCGCGCCGCCGGCGGCTTCCTACCTGCCGTGGGCTCGCTAGGCCGATGGACGACGAAGAATCATAGTGACAGTGCACTTTTTACCTTGGTCGCCCGGCCGTCACATTCGACGCACGAGGCCGAGAGCATCGACCGGCCGGTGTGCAACGAGGCATTTCCGGAAAATAGTGCACTCTCGCCGTAATTTGCAAAAGTTGTGGCTAATCGGCCTCCCGCGCCTGCGCAATCGGCTTTTGTAGTAGTCTTGCGCCTGAAAACTTCGGCCGAGAATCAGCCGGGGTGGCGGGCGGCTGGTTGTGGCGACACTCAACGCGCAGGTTCTGGATTTCCTAGACTGGTGGCTCGATGAGCTGCGAGGGGTCTGGACGCGGATTGTTCCCAGGCAAAAGCAAGCTTCCACCTCCGACTGGATTGTCAGCCTGGCGGATGACGGCATTCGCGCCCGCGAGGCCAATGCGCCGGAATTTCAATCGATCCCGTTGGCGCTCACCGCTTCTTCGGACGAGGTTCTGGCACTTCTCCAGGACGGGCCTCGGCGCAAGCGGCCGACTTTCGATATCCGCATCGAGCCCGGGCTGTTCCTGACCAGGCAATTGGCGGCGCGGCGGCTGCCGCTTCGCCAGGCCCGGGACATGGCCGAACTCGACCTTCTGGCCTCGACGCCGATCGATCCGGCGCAGGTGCATGTCGTCTTCGCCAGGCAAATTGAGCGGGACTGCTTCTACCATGTCATCAAGGCGAAGACGCTGGCTGCGGTGTTGGAAGCTGTCCGCCGGGCCGGCGGATCGGTCCGCTGCCTGTCGCTGTCGCAGCCGGACCGCATCCCGCAGGCCGATCCGCTCAGCCTCGCCGCCATCTGGCCGCTGACCGCGCGCGACCGGCGTGGCAGGACCGTAGGGATGGTGGCCTGTTCGATGCTGGCCGGAGCCGTGCTCTTCACATTCGCTCACGCGCATTGGCGCAGCTGGCAGGCGGGTGCCGAACTGGACGCGCGGATCGCCGATGCGCAGGTGCTGGCTAAGGCGGCACGCACCTCGCTGCAGAAGCGCCAGGCCGGCATCGAGCAGATCGAAAATATCCGCCAGGAAAAGAAGACGACGGCGTCGCTGGTCCGCGTCTGGGCCGAGCTGACGCACCTGCTTCCCGACACGACCTGGCTGACCGATCTTTCGGCCAAGGGCGACGACCTGACCATCACAGGCTTTTCGGCCTCCGCCGCCGAGCTGATCCAGCCGCTCGACGCCTCGCCGTTGTTTTCGGCGCCCGAATTCGCCTCGCCCGTGGTCAAGGTTCCCGGCCAGGAGGGCGAACACTTCACCATTACGGCAAAGATCGGAGCGCTCTGACGATGCTCTCCGCCATCCTCAACACCAGCCCGCTGGTTCGCCGCCTGATCGCGCTGGCCATCGCGGCGGTATCGGCTGGCGTCCTCGCCTGGGTGATGTTCGCGGCGCTCGGCAGTGTCGCCTCGGCACAGGCCAGGATCAAGGAGAAGCGCGAGCTTCTCGGCCAGTTGCAGAGCGTGGCGGCACTGGCCAAGCGCCTCGATAGCGCCGCCAGTCCGGCAGTGGCAGCAAATCCCGAATTTCTCACCGGCGAGAGCGAAGCGATCATTCGCGGCGGGCTGCAGACCCGCCTGAACGCGATCGCCGCCGCCAATGGCGTGAACGTGCTGTCGGCCGGCAATGCACCGGTGCTCAGCGAAGCCGGCGTCGATTTCATCGGGCTGCGGGCCAACCTTTCGGGGCCGCTCGAGGGCATTCACAACGTCGTCCTCGCTATCGAAACGTCGCTTCCGGTGCTGTTCATTCGCGAGGCCACCGTGCGCACGACCGATGTCGGACCGGCCGCCGGGCGCAGCGGCGACCCCGAGATCTTTGCCGAGATCCTGTTTTACGGCCCGCTGCAAACGCAAGACGCATCGGCGGCCAGTGGGGCCAAGCCATGACCCTGAAAGTCACCGGCCTGGCGATTGCGGCCATGATCACAGGCCTCATCCTGGTCAATGTCGCGCTCTACGGCACGCCGGTCGACATCACGCCGGTCGCCTCCGGGAGAGGGCATGACGGCGCGTTGGCATCAGCGGCGGGATCGCTGCAGTTTCCCGAGGCCGGCGATTTCAGCGAGACATTCCGGCGTCCGCTGTTCACACCGACGCGCCGGAAAATCGTGCCGCCGCCAGTCCCGCCGCAGCCGATGGAAATTGCCGTCGCACCGGCCGAGCAGCCGGCGTCACTGCTCGAAGCCGCACCGGCCGTTGCGCCATCGCTGCTGGGCATCAGCAGAAACGGCGGAGCGGCAAAGGCGCTGCTGCGCGTCGCGGGCAGCGATGCTGCTGTCTGGTATGGCAATGGCGAGACCGTCGATGGCTGGAAGGTGTCGGCGATCGACAAAGATCAGGCCGTGCTCGAGCGGGACGGCAAGGTGGCGCACATCCTGCTTTATCCGCCATGGGAGAACCTCCCGCCACCACCACCGCCCCCTCCGCCACCCCCGGTCCCGGAATTATGAGCGGCCGCACACCTCACGACGGCGCAAGCGCAGGCAACGAAAGCCCAAATAGCGGCTTTTCGCTGGTCGCCGTGCTGGTGTTCATGCTGATCGTCTCGGCAATCGTCGTGCCCTTCGCCGTGACGGCCAAAACGCGGCTGATGATCGCCAACAACGAGGTAGAACAGGAGCGCCTGTCGCTGCTTGCCGAGGGCCTGGGCAATCTTATTGCGAGTGAATTGACCGGCGGCTCGGGAACGAAGACATTCCCGCTGGATTCCACACCGGCAGCGTGCCGGTCGGGTGCGCTCAGTTTCGATGTGCGCGTCCAGGATCACGGCGGGCTGATCGATCTCAATGCCGCCGACGACTATTTGCTGGCGCTTGGTTTCGCATCGCTTGGCTTCGAGCAGCAGGCGTCGCAAGCGCTGGCCAAGGCCGCGCTCCGGTTTCGTGACAACGCCAAGCTGTTTGCCGGCCAGCCCGGGCCCAGAAGCGCCGTCGGGCCGCCGCAAGACAAGCAGGCGCCGTTCGAATCGGTGTCCGAACTGCAGGAGTTCGCTGCCCTTGCGTCAGTGCCCCTGCAGGCCCTCCATACCGCCTTCACGGTCAACTCGAAGCGCGGCACGATCAGCGCCGATCGTGCACCGAACCGTCTTCGGGCGGCCCTTGCCACTGGTTCCAGCGCGGCGCTTGTTCAGGCTGCCGAGGCTTCGGCCTACACGGTCGACGTGGCCGTCACACGCGACGGATCCGGCATCACGGGTCAGGCCGGGTTCATCATCGAGAAATCTCCGGTGAGCGACACGGCGTTCCGGCGCGTCTCGCGAAGCCCGGCGCGTGACGCCGGCACATTGCCGGCAGACGCCGGCAGTGCCGGCTGCGAGGTGCTTTTCGGCACCGAGGCCGCACAGCTCCTGCAGGGGTGGAGCTCATGAATGCTCCCGTCCAGCCCCAGGGGATCGAAGCGTTTCTGGCGTTTCTCGAAGGCGAGAAGGTGCTGACCGCGCACGCGGCCCAGCGCGCCTTGGGAGCATCGCGAACCTCAGGACACCCGTTCGATACGGTGATGACCGAGCTCGGGCTGATCGGCGAGCAGGAGCTTGCCAACAGCCTCAGCCGCTACCTCCAGGTACCGACGCCGGTCGAGATTCCCGAACAGGTCGGCCCCGAAATGCTGGCAAGCGTGCCGCTGGTCTACCTGCGTGAAAACGCAATCCTGCCGCTGCAGATGGATGCCGAGCGGCTGGTTGTCGCCGTCGCCGATCCCTTCTCGTCGGCAACCATGGACGCCCTCGCCTTCCACTATGAGCGGACAGTGGCACTGCGCATCCTGCCTAGGCGCACGATCACCGAATGCATCGATCGCATCGAGCAATCGGCTCTGGCGGCCGTTTCAAATGGCGGCGGCGGTGGCGAATTCCTGGATTTCGGCCCCGACGACCTCGAACGATTGAAGGATTTTGCCCGTGAGGCGCCGATCGTCCGCTTCGTCGCCGAGACCATCCACAAGGCGGTCGATGCAAGGGCCACCGACATCCACATCGAGCCGCTCGAAGATCACGTCCGCATCCGCTTCAGGCATGACGGCATGCTGTCGACGGTCGACACCGCCTCGATTGCGATGCTGTCCGGCATTTCCACCCGCATCAAGATCCTGTCGCGGCTCAACATTGCCGAGCGGCGCCTACCGCAGGATGGACGCATGCGCATCGCCGTGCGCGGCCGCGACGTCGACCTGCGCGTCTCGGTCATTCCGTCGATTCACGGCGAAGCCATCGTGCTTCGAATTCTCGACCGCGCCGGGGTCGAATTGAAATTGGAGAAACTGGGTTTCGACGGCGTCGCGCAAGGCAAAATCCGCTCCATGTCACAAGCCGCCAACGGCATCGTGCTGATCACCGGGCCGACCGGTAGCGGCAAGACGACGACACTCTATTCGATCCTCGCCGAGCGGTCGCGTCCGGATGTCAAGATCTTCACCGTCGAGGACCCGGTCGAATACCGCATGGCGGGCATCACCCAGCTCCAGGTCAATCCAGCGATCGACCTCGACTTTGCCGCCGCGCTGCGCTCGATCCTGCGGCAGGATCCCGATATCATCCTGCTCGGTGAAATTCGCGATCGCGAGACGGCGCAGGTCGCGGTCCAGGCGGCGCTCACCGGCCATTTGGTGTTTTCGACACTTCACACCAACAGTGCCGCCGGCGCGCTGACGCGGCTTCGCGACATGGGCATCGACGGCTATCTGCTCGGCGCAACGATCAGAGGCGTCATCGCACAGAGACTGTTGCGCCGTATCTGCCCGACCTGCCATGGCGCCGAACAAACCGGCCCAGCCTGCCGCACCTGCAATGGCTCCGGCTATAGCGGGCGCACGGTGACCTACGAAATGCTGCAGGTGTCGCCGCGCATCGCCGAGCTTATCGACCAGGGCGCCGGCGAAATGGAGATCGGGAAAATTGCCGCCGAGGACGACCTCGTGCCGATGTCGGTCCACGCAACCGCCCTTGCCCGATCGCAGGTCACCACGATGGACGAAGTCCGGCGTGTCATCGATCTCGCGGGAGAGGGCTGATGCCGGCCTTCGCCTATCGCGCCTATCTCGTCGACGGCAGCACCGAGACCGGCATTCTCGATGCGTCGACCAAGCAGGATGCCGCGCGCAAACTGGCGCAGCAGGGCCGCCGTTCCTACCATCTTGCGCCTGTGAGTGGCGACAAGCAGAAGCTTCGTCTGCTGGGACGCAGCGCGCTGACGTTGACCCGCAAGGTCGATCTCAGCCGTCTGTTTTCCGAGCTTTCGGTGCTTCTGAATGCCGGGTTCACCGTCGACCGCGCGTTGGGCGCGGTCATTTCGGGCGAAGCCAACCATCAGCGGCGCCAGCAGCTGCAATCGGTGCTCGATCTCACGACCGGCGGCCGGCCGATCGCCGAAGCATTTGCCGGCTTGCCGGGCATCACCTCCGACGTTGCCGCTCTGCTCGCCAGCGGCGAGCGCAGCGGCAAGATGGCCTATATATGCCAGCGGCTGGCCGACACGTATGAGGCAACCGCCAAGCGCCGTGCGGCAATTATCGAGGCTCTGGCCTATCCTGCCTTCCTGCTGATGGTGATGAGCGGGGCGCTGGTCATTCTGGCGACGGTCCTGGTACCGGCGCTGGAACCGATTTTCGAAGGCTCATCTGCTCCCAAGCCATTCACCATGACCATGCTTTCTGCATTCGGCACGGTGTTCCGCGACTATCCGTTCGTCTTCCCGTTGGCGGCGGTCCTCGGCCTGCTTTCCTGGCTTTTTCTGTCCCGATCCACCGGTGCGAGAAAACGCCTCTCGCATTGGCTATTGAATATCCCGCTGATCGGCGCGCTGGTCAGGGATGCCGTGATCGCGCGCTATCTGGAAACGCTTGCGCTGCTGCTCGGCAATGGCGTGGCGATGACCGAGGCGCTCGGCCTGGCCGCCAATGTTTCTAGGCAGAGTTCGCTGGCGGCAAGCTTTGCGGCGATCGAAGAAACCGTCGCCAACGGCGCCCGCCTGCATGGCGCGATCGTCAAGGCAGGGATTTTCGACAATGCGACGATGTCGCTGGTCTCGCTCGGCGAAGAGGCGAATGCCCTTCCGGTGGTCCTGGATCGGGCGGCGAAAATGCTGCAGCTGACGCTGACGCGACGGATCGACACTGTGCTGAAGCTGCTGACCCCGGCTTTGACGATTTCGCTCGGTTTCCTCGTCGGCAGCCTGGTCATTTCGGTGATGACCACAATCCTCAGCATCAACGATCTGGCACTGCAATGACAGCCGCACCGATAGCCGGCGCGCCGGCACACGCAACGGCCGGATTTACCCTGGTCGAGATGCTGGTCGTGCTGGCGATCATGGCCCTCGTCGCGGCCATCGCCGCGCCAGGGCTAGTCAGCAATTATCGCACCAAGAACCTGGAGACACTGGCCGGCGAGATCACCATGCGGCTGCGCCTGTCGCGCACATCGGCGATCGCCACTGCCAAGCCCAATCAGGTTCTCGTCGATCTCGGCGCCCGCGCCTTCCGTTTTGGCGAGCGGGACACGCTCACGCTGCCGGACGATGTCAAAATGACCGTGACCACCGGCCAGGAGACCGTCATCGCCGACCGGCAGACAGTCTTGACCTTCCTTCCCGACGGTAGCGCTTCCGGCATGGATATCTCCCTGCAGCGAAAAGGGCGGACCGCGCGCATCGCCGTCAACTGGCTGACAGGGCTTTCAACCTGGCGCGCGCTGCCATGACGGCGCCATCGTCCCAACCCACCTCCGAAGACGGATTTTCGAT
Source organism: Mesorhizobium sp. M0496 (assembly GCF_040321205.1). Classification (NCBI taxonomy): domain Bacteria; kingdom Pseudomonadati; phylum Pseudomonadota; class Alphaproteobacteria; order Hyphomicrobiales; family Phyllobacteriaceae; genus Mesorhizobium; species Mesorhizobium sp. M0496. Next base: position 31,386 of record NZ_JAMYRC010000054.1, read on the forward strand.
CCTGGAGATGATTGTCGCCATGACCATCCTGGCGCTTGTCCTTGGCATCGCCAGCCAGTCGATCGTTCTGGCGAGCCGCAACATCGCTGCTGCCAAGCGCCAGGTCGAAGCCGCCAGGACCGTCCGGGTGATGCTGGCCGACTACGAGGCCCGGACACAAACCACGGCGCCAAACGGCTGGACCCTGAAGACGCGCACGATAGAAATGTCGAAGGCCAAGGTGACGGCCGTGCTCATAGAAAAGACGGGCGGAGCGTTTCCAGGCAGGCCGTTTCTAACCTTCGTGCCGGTGCAGGAGCCCGGTGCTCAATGAGCGGCCTGTTTTCCCGCACTCACTCGAAAATCCGCGCCGTCTGCCGGCCGGAGCGTCGATCAGGCACCCCCCTGCCCGACATCAGATCATCGAGTAGGGGACCATCGGCATCAGTCGAGGGATTTGCGTTGATCGACGTGTTGGTCGGCCTGACCCTGATCGGCGTGATCACATCGCTGATGATGGTCTTCCTCGGCCAGGCTCGAACCATGCTGCGCATCGAAAAAGCAACGGAATTCCAGATGGAGGTCGATGCCGCATCGCGGTTTCTGGAAACGGCAATCAGCCATGCCGAGCCCTTGCCCTTGTCGAAGTCGTCGCCGGACCAGGTGCTTTATCTCGACGGCGATGGTGCCCGGATCGAGTTCAACGCCGTTCAGGCGATCGGCTTTAAGTCCTCCGCACTACGCGAAATTGCCATTTCGCTTGGCGGAAGTGCACTGGCCATAGTCCAGAAAACACGGCGCGGCAGCGGACCCGGCGCGTCGACGCAGAGCCAGCCGGTGCGGCTGATCGGCGGTGTGAGCGCCATAAGATTCGAATATCTCGACGGTTCGGTGACTGGTTCATCGTGGTTGCCGAGCTGGAATGCGCCGCGGCGCCTGCCCGCCGCCGTGCGCTTCACCGTTTCGGTTCTGCGCGATGGTGCAGCCTATTCGACGAGCGGTTTTGCCCGCCTCGACCTGGCCAATGCCCGGCAGCTGCCAGGCACGAACGAAACACAGCGCTCCGAAACACAGCGCCCATAGAACAGAAAAATCAGTTGCTGATGTCCTGGTCTTCGCCGGTTCCATCCGGCTTGCCGTCTTTGCCAAGGCTGCGGATGACCACGCCGCTCGCATCGGCCTTCACTTCGTAGGAATAAGGCCTCCCCCACGGATCCTTCAAGCCGGTCGTTCCCTTGAGATAGGGACCGTTCCAGCGCGCTTCGCCGGCGGGCGCCGCGACCAGCGCCGAGAGCCCCTCCTCCGCGGTCGGATATTTCGCATTGTCGACGTAGTAGAGTTCGAGCGCGCTTTCGATGTTGCGGACTTGCGCCTTGGCCGCGTTGGTCCTGGCCGAGCCGAGATAGCGCAGCACCTGAGGTGCTGCGAGCGTGGCAATCAGCGCGATGATGGCGAGCACGACCAGAAGCTCGACCAGGGTGAAGCCGCTTTCGCGATCGTCGCTTTCGCCGCCAGATTTTCTGGCGCGGCGGGATTTTTCAGAGGTAAAGCGTGGAGTGATCATCCGAGCAGTCCCATGTCCAAACCTGCAAATTGCTCCAGTGCCCAGCTGCAGCCGAGGCCGATGGCGATAAACGGACCGAAGGCGACACGGGCTTTGGCCGCCGCCGGCCCTGTCGCGACCACCAGCCCGCCGACGAACAGCAAAGCGCTGGCGCTGGCGACGAACAGCAGCACCGGCAACAGCAGCGGGCTGATCCAGCATGCAGCGGCGGCCAGCATCTTGACGTCGCCGAGGCCAAGGCCAATCCGGCCGGTCATCAGGAAATGACCGCGCCGGATCAACCAGGCAGCGGCAAAGGTCGCGGCGGCGAACAGCAGCCGCGCAGGCAGGCCGTCCGCCTGCGTCGCCATCTGATAGACAAGGCCGATGCCGGCCAGAGCCAGGTTGAACCCATCCGGGATGATCTGCCGGCGGAAATCGGCGATCGAAATGGCGGCAAGAACCGCCGCCAGGGCGATCGTGGCAGCCAGCACGAGGGATGGGTGCACAGCAATCGTCAATACGCCAGCCTCTTCAGGTCCTGTTGCAGCTTGGTGCCGCCGCGTCGCTTCTGGATCGGCGTCTGCAAGCTGATCTTGCCGCGGAATTCGTCCGTCACTTCGCGAGCTTCGTTGATGTCGCGCACGACATGCGGCCTGATGAAGATGATCAGTTCGGTGCGTCCGATGCTGTCCGTCTTTTGCTTGAACGCGTTGCCGATGATCGGGATGTCGCCGAGGATAGGTACTTGCGTGCGGTCGACATTATTGCGCGACTGGATCAGGCCGCCCAGCGCCAGGCTCTCGCCGTCATTGACCAGGACGCGGGTCTGAATCTTGCGCTGCTGGATGGTCGGCGAATCGATGCCGGAGCTGGTCGTCCTGGTGACGTTGCTGACCTCCTGCTGGATATCGAGCATGACCCTGCCGGCATTGTTGATGCGTGGCGTCACCGTCAGGATGACCCCGGTGTCCTTCATCTCGACCGAAACGACCGGCGAACTGCCGAGCGTCTGGTCCACCACTTGCCTTGTGGCGATCGGCACCTGGTCACCGACCTGCAATATCGCCTTCTGGTTGTTCAGCGCCATGATGGTCGGCGCCGAGATGACATTGACGTCGGTGATGCTGGAAAGTGCATTCAGCGTCACCTGGATGTTGTCGGTGGCGTAGCTCCAGTTGAAGCCGGGCAGTGCTGCCGCGGCAACGCCCTTTGCCACGTCGGTCACCGAGATGTTCATGCCGCCATTCTCGAAGAACCAACGCAGTCCGTATTTCAAATCGTCGTTGAGCGTCACTTCGGCGATGACAGCCTCCAGCATGACTTGCGTCGGCAGCACGTCGACCTTGGCCAGTATCTGCTCGATGCGTTCGTAGTCGCGCGCTGTGGTCTGGATCAGCAGCGCATTGTTTTCGACATCGGCGACGACCGTGGCGTGGGCGGGCGCCTGTCCATCCTGCATCGGCATCGAAGGCGACGGCCCGGTCAGTGGCACCGGCGTGACGCCATCCGATTGCATGGCGATCGGCGTCTGGTCGGGCGACACATTCGAGCCGCCTGTATCTCCCTCCGTCTTGACCGTGGTGCCAAGCACGGAGCTCAACACCGCAGCCAGTTCCTTGGCCGGACGGTTCTGGATCTGGTAGACGAAAAGCTGATCTTCGTTCGTCTCGGCCAGCCGATCGAGCTTGTTGATCCAGGTCGCGGCACGGGCGAGATAGGCCGGGCGCGACGTGATCACCAGCACCGAATTCAGCCTGTCATTGGGGATGAACTGGATGAGCTTGGCGCCGGGCCCTTCCTTGGTGCCGAAGATGGAATCGAGTTCGGCGGCAACCGCCTCCGGCTTGGAGGTCTTGAGCGGATGCAGCGCCACCGACATGCCGCGCATCCAGTCGACGTCGAACACCGAGACAGCTTCTCTGATAGCATTGAGGTCGCTGTCGTTGCCGGCGACCGTGATCAGGTTGCGAACGGAATCGACCCGCAGCACCGAGCCCTGTCGGGTGATCGGTTCGAGAATGGTCTTCATCTCGTCGGCGGCGATGAATTGCAGCTGGAGCACCTGCACCTTGACGCCGGGGCCGGACGGCGAAACCGAAGGCACACTGACCGGCGGTGTGCTGGACATGATCTCGGAAAGCGGCACGATCTGATAGGTGCCTGCGCGGTTGGTGATGCCGGCGGAATTCACCGCGAGCGCCGATTGCAGGATGTCGACCAGCGCGTCCTTCGACACCGGCTGCGAGGTCTGTAAGGTCACCGTGCCCTGCACGCGCGGATCGACGATGTAGTTGAGGTGCAGCGCATCGCCCAGAACCGCTTTGGCCGCCTCGGTGATCGGCGCATTGATCAGGTTGAGCTCGAACTGGCCCGAACCGTCTGTCGTCACCTTGGTGACGGGCGCGCCGGAGGAGACGAACTGGCCCGAGCCCTGATACTGCGTGCCGTTGAAGCGCTGCGCCTGGCCGGCGGCCGAGGTGATGGCGCCGGGACCGGTGTAACCCGCTCGCAAGGGCGAGTTCTTGGCGTGCAGGCTGTCGATTGTCTCGGTGAAGAAGTCCTTGCCCGGCGCGGAGGTGCAGCCGGCAATCGCCAGCAACGTGCACAACACGACGCGATGACCGGACCCGATTGCCATACACTTGATTCCCCTGAGACCAAGTCTAGGGCTTCTTGCAAGCAGATGTCGGGAATGATGGGGGTATTGGGGGTCTATCCACAGGGTTGGCGGCGGAGGGCGGCAGGTGGTCGGAGCAGGAGATGAGGGCGTGCGATTCGGACGGTGAGGCGCGTACGGCGTATAAAACGGCAACCGCCCGAACGTGGCAAAGGGCAGGGTCGCTGCAGTTTCACGGCAAAAAGTGCACTGTCACCGTAATTCCCCTTAGTGAAGAACCGCCAAAGGGGCTAAATCCGCTGCGAAGCGGGGCGCCACCATGCCCAAATTGAGTGCCGATTGCCTCCCAACATCATTTATCCGACCCAAAATACTTGGTCCGCAGATCGTCGATCTCGCCCGTATCATGAGCACCAAGCAATTCTATCGTTAGCGGGCGAGTCAGGAGGCTCTGTCGCGGAAGCGCGAAGCCGTACTTGTCAGGTTCGAACAGTGGCCCGACCACCTTCACCGGTAGATCGGGATGGATGTAGGCGTGATATTCGAGAACGGGGGCATCGGCGATGATTGCAGCGACGTCGCCATTCACGAGACCGTCGACGGCGCGATCGAGCCCGGCGTAGGTGAGGGTTTGAAGCCCCTGCTGCCGGGCAAAATCCTCCTCGACGGTGCCCGTCAGCACACCGACCGGCTTGTCGGTCAGATCGGCGAGGCCATTGATCTTGTTTGTGAGGGAAAGGGTCGTCATCACGCTCGTCACCGACGAGGTGACATAGGCAAGGACGGCGATGCCACAGACCAGCCACAGCCCCTGCCAGATACGACCGGCCCAGCCAAACAGGTTCTTTCGCGAAGGCGACTTGCCGGATGTCGCGACCGACATCACTGAATAGAAGCTCTCGGCAAAGCCGTCGCGCCACCGCTTGGGGAAAGCCTCGTCGAACTGGCGATCGAAGAAGGTGAGCAGGACCGTGGCAGCGACAATGATCAGGGCTATCCAGGCATAGGCTTTCAGGAAGCCGGCATCGCCAAGACCCGCGATCAGATTGCCGAAGCCCTTTCCCTGCTCCGTGCTGGTCATGATCCGCATGCCGCCGTCGAACCAGGGCTGGGTGAAGTCGAGCAGTTCGGCCCGGGATTGATTGATAGTCAGATTGGTCACCGCTACGTCGATTTTGCCGGAAGCGGCCGCCAGAACCAGATCGTGCATGGTGTCGAACTGGATGTAGCGATACTGGTGGCCGAGTTTGGCCGCAAGGCCCTCCCAAAGATTGACCGCCATGCCGGTGAACTGCCCCTGGTCTTTCATGACGAAGGGAGGGTTGACGAAAAGGCCGACTTTCAAGGGCTCGGAAGGCAGTTGCGCCTGGGCTGCAACTTGCGGCCACAGCAACATGAGGAGCAGAATGAAGGAGCCGGCTAGCCTGCACCAGGTCCGCATGGCGATCCTTTCCTTGTTGGCATCTCAACCCGGTCGAGGACGGCAAGCGAGTTTCGCCAGAAACCGGAAAGCCTGGCGCGTCCATGGAAGAGCGGCGATCGGCCCTCGCGCGGTGTTGCCGGGTGCAGGACGATCCGACCGGCTATTTTGCGGCATGCGGCAGCTCGGAAAACAGCCTGTCGTGCCGGCAGCTTTTCTTTCGGATGCATGCAACGGCTTGGCAAAGAGCGAAAATAAGCCTTACAACACATCAGGCCATAATCTATCCAAAAAGAAGTCATTCAGGGATACGCCTTTTTCATTCGGGTATTAATTTGAAACAACGATGCGATATATTTGCAGAGAGAAACAGACTACCGAGATAAATTATATTTATGTATTGCCATACCTTGCCGCTGGCAGCATTTCAGCGACCGCTAAGGCATCGTCGAGAACTCCAGACTATTTTCCATATTATTAAGCATTTGAAAAATTCAACCCGCGCTATGCTACTTTTTCCTTGCTTCAGGCCGACTTGAGATGCAGCTTTTTAGCAACAGCATCCGCGTCCGCGGATTGCTGCATGCTTGGGCGGACGGGCGCTAAGCATGGAAAGGGAAATCGACATCCGCTGATGCGGCCTCCCGTGGGCTCGATCCTGCCCGCTCTTCTTTTGAGGCTGTGGACCATCTCCCATCCCAGGCTGCTGTTGGTCGTCGAGCTACACTTTTGACGGACAATCCGCAGCCGCCAGCCAGTCGAGGAATGAACCATGAAATTCACAGTGTACGCGATCATCGCCACTGCCTTGGTGGCGGTCGCCGGATGCACCACCGATGACTACGATGGCTGTCGCGGAAACGGCTGCCTGGTCGATCGGCCTCAGCAAAAAAATCTGAAGATCGATGACCGACCGCAGTACGACAGGAACGGCAATCCGAACTTCGATACGCGTGACCGCTACATCGGCTGCCATGGGCTGGGATGCAAGGTCGACGACCCTGATGATGGCGATCAAAGCATCGACGACAGGCCGCAGTACGATAAGCAAGGCAATCCGAATTTCGATACGCAGGGCAATTACCAAGGATGCCACGGCATCGGCTGCGACGTCGACACGCCGGCCGATGACAGTTCATCGGACGATGACGATTCCAATTGATAGGCCTCGCGGCCAACAAGGAGGCCAATTATGTCTGAATTCGACAGCCATCGACGTGCCAAGATCGTTGTGATCGGCCTCGCGGGGCTCGGAATGACGCTGACGTCCGCCTTCGCCGCGAATAGCGACTGCCACGGCGTAAAGGTCGACGTGACGACGGCGCGCAAACAGGAGTTTCGTCCTCTCGTTGCGTCGGCGATGACCAACAAGGTCAAACCCGCCCAGGTGAAATTCCAAGCGATTCTGGAAAGCGGGAAATGGAGTGCCGTTTATGTTTCCACGCCAGTGGCCGAAGACGGCATGATGTTCTTCCAGACAGTCAATGGAAAAAGGCAGTTTCGTGAAGTATGGGGCGGCTATGCCACTCCATCGGAAAAACCTGAACTGGTATCGTGGGCTAAGAAGCTCGGAGCGCCGCAAGATCTGGCAAAGTGTTTTGCCGAGACAGTTACGGAAAGACGGTGACGGCCGCTGGAGATTGTCGCGAATGATTTTCAGGCATGGATCGGCGGAAACTGATCAAGGACTGTCTGGACCGCCAAGGGTTCACACAATAGCGCAGGAGATACGAACAATGGCCAGAAGACACGCTTTTCTCCTTGCACTGGGGCTCATCTCCGCAATCGGTGCCGGATCGGCACTCGCGCAATCGGCGGCTGACGTGAACAGCAACCTGGACACCCTGTTCGGAAATCATGCTCAGTACCAGACCTTCTTTGACCAGCTAAAAAAAGCAGTCGGCTCCGACGCCAAGGCGACCGTTGCCACAATGTTCGACTATCCGTTCCAGGCCCGCATCAAGGGCAAGGCCCTGAAGATCACGGACGCCAAGCAGTTCGTTGCCGACTACGATCAGATCATGACGGGCAAGGTCAAGGCCGCCGTCTTGAAGCAGACCTATGCTACTCTCTTCGCGAATTCACAGGGCGTGATGATTGGCGACGGTGAGGTCTGGTTCAGCGGCATCTGCAGCGACAATTCCTGCAAGCAGCAGACCGTCAGGATTACCGCCATTAATGACTGATGTCGCGATCGGGGAAGGAAAGTCGGTATTGATCTCACGCAGCAGAATCAAGCCTGACGGCCACGACGGCAGTGTCGACAGCGATTTTGCCAGTGGCGTTGCTCGCGCCGGACTCGGCTCGACCGAGGACACCCTGGCTGATAATCCAACCGTGATTCCTCTGGAGCACCTCAAGGATAGCGACGGGCCACCGATTCCTGTCGGAATCGCCGTGTAAGATCAAATACTTAAGACGCCATCGCCAATATGGAAAACCCGCCATGGCGAACCATGACGGGTTTTTCACGATGCAACTGCGATTAGCCCGCTTCAGCCGACCCTGACGACAAAATGCTTCGTCACCGGCTCGATAATCTTCCAGGTTCCCTTGAAATCCGCTTCCACCACGAAGGCATCGCCGGGGCCGACCTCGACCGACGTGCCGCCGTCCGGCGTGATGATGATGCGGCCGGCGATCATGTGCACGAACTCATAGTCGGTATAGGTGGCGTGATAAGTGCCGGGCGTCGCGCGCCAGGTGCCCGACAACACCTTGCCGTCCTCAGTCGTGTGCTGGACGGCGGTCTGCATGGTCGGCTGGCCCTCGACGACGACCCAGCCAGCCAGGTCGCCGGCTTCCGCGTTCTCGACGGCGCCGAATTTGAGGATCGTGCTGCGTGTCATGTGCTGGCCTCCGTTTGGTGCATTGCGTGGCGTTGTTTGCCTGGCCGGTCAGATAACCGATGCACCTGCCGCGAGCAATGCCGGCGCCATACGGAGCAGGGCAACGAACTCATTAACGGGTTCCTTCGGCGCCTTTCGCCGGCGCGTTGGCTGACGGAGCATCAAACGAAAAACCCGCCTGTGCGGCGGGTTACCGGCGCAAATCAGCACCATGGACGAATATGTACCATAGCTGAGGGCACGGAGTCAAGAAAAAATTCCTATCGCGAAAAAACCAGCGTCACAAAAGCTGCCAACACTGGCTTCCACGAGGCCTTTTGTTAATCTGAGCTCGGAGCCCTGCCATGCGGCGCACGACACGCCTGCGTCCTTCGGCTCTCGACGGGCGGGTTAGGGTTTGTGCCGTGCCGAAACCAGCTCGGCCTTGCGCCTTGCCGTCTCCAGCCCGAGCCCGATGAAGGCGCGCGCGTGCTTGGCCAGCGCCATGTTGTCCGTCCACAGATTGCGCCAGATCGCGGTCTTCTTCGACAGGTTCTCATCGACGATTTCCGAAGAGAAGGATTCGAAGCTGAGGTCGTCGCTGTAGCCGATGGCCGTGAGCGCATCGAAGATCGCGGCGAAGTCGATATTGCCGGTGCCGAGGAAGCCGCGATGGCTTTCGCCGATATGGACATAGCCGATCTTATCCGCGGCTTGACGGATGGCCAGCCCGACATCGGCCTCCTCGATGTTCATGTGGAAGGTGTCGAGATGCAGGAAGATGTTGTCCGAGCCGGTGTCCTCGATGAAGGCCAGCCCTTGCGCGGCGGTGTTGAGCAGATTGCTTTCGAAGCGGTTGACGATCTCGAGGTTGAGCGTGACGCCGGCGGCCTTCGCTGCCTCGGCAACCTTGGCCAGCGTGCCGGCACTGCGCTGCCATTGATCGCGCGTCGGCGCTAGCGTCTGCAATCCGTGGCTGGTCGAGAGAATGCCGGCGACCTTCCGGCCGCCGAGGTCGCGCGTCAGCGCGATGGTGTCGTTGAGGATTTCGACGCCGCGCGCCGCAATCGCCTTGTCGGCGCTCGAAATATCGCCATCAACCGGCAATCCGATGCTGATCGCCACGCCGAGGCCAAGATCAGCAATGCGTCTGGCGAGCCCGCCGATGTCGACATTGGCGGGGTCGAGATAGGAGAATTCGATAAGGTCGAAGCCGGCCTCCCTGGTGTTGGCCAGCGTCCGTTCGAGATCGGCCTGTGCCGAACTCGCCGACCAGACGAAAGAATGGATTCCAATACGCGACATCATCGTCTCCGGCTTCTGCGCATCGGACCCAGAGGCGGAGCCGATGCCTGGACAAGACGTGGGGGGGGGGGGGGGGGGGGGGGGGCGGCGGGGGGGGGGGGGTGGGGGGGGGGGGGGGGGGGAGCGGTCTGGGGGGGGGGGGGGGGGGGAGAGGGGGAGGGGGTCCGGGGGCGGGGCGGGCG
>NZ_JAMYRC010000055.1:0-40577 GCF_040321205.1 Mesorhizobium sp. M0496
AATCCCCATAACCATCGCCTGTGGCCCACGGGTTCCTTCCTCGGGGACTTTCGTACGCCTGCCGGCGCCCGAAACTCTTCACGGAAGCTGACCGACCGGTTTTAGGTCAAGGTGCGAAGAAGCGGGCACCCCGCCTACGACCCCATCTCGGACGTATTCCCTATCTGCAATACCTCCGATGGCCGACGCTCAGTTGCCCAAAGCGGCCGTGCTGCGTCACAAACGGACGTTGCAAGGTCACCAAACTTGACGCTGGGCTGGCCAAAGCCGACACTGAGCAGGGAAAAACAGGAGCACCTCAGTGGGAGGGCCCGACTCCGACTCTGAGATGACAATCAGCTCGCTCCGATCCGAGTTGACAGCGGCGCGCGAAGAAAATCGGGTACGCTCCGCGGAGGTCGCCAGTCTCCTTGAACAGCAGACTGCGACGAGTGCGATCCTCAGGGTGATCGCGGCGTCGCCGACGGACATCCAACCGGTCCTGAATGCGGTCGCCGAAAGCGCCGCACAACTCTGCGAGGCCTATGACGCGGCGATCTTTCTGCGGCAAGGCGAATCGCTGGCCATTGGCGCACACCACGGGCCGATCCCCATCGACTTCGCCACTTTTCCGATCACGCGGGAGTGGGCCACCGGTCGCGCCGTGACCGATCGCAGGCCGATACATGTGCACGATCTGCTCGCGCTGGAGGGAGAGTTCCCTGCAGGCCGATCGATGGCGCTACGGCTTGGCCACCGGACAATTCTCGCCACCCCTTTGCTGCGTGAGGACGAGGCCATTGGAGCGCTCGTAATTCGCCGAACGGAGGTCAGACCGTTCAGCGAAAAACAAGTCGAGCTACTCAAGATTTTCGCCGACCAGGCCGTCATCGCCATCGAAAATGTCCGCCTCTTCGAGGAGGTGCAGGCGCGCACCCGCGATCTCGGCGAGGCGCTGGAGCAGCAGACCGCGACCGCCGATGTGCTCAAGGCAATCAGCCGGTCGGCCTTCGATCTTCAACCGGTACTGCAGACGCTGGTCGACTCGGCAATACGCCTGGCCGGGGCGGACATGGGCGCAATCTCGTTGCGCGTTGGCGATACGTTGCGGTTCATGGCAGGCGGCGGGCAGGCTGCCGAGCTGCATGCATACGAACGAGCCAACCCACATGTCGTGGGACGAGGGACGTTCCAGGGCCGCGCCGCGCTAGAGGGATTGACGATCCACGTGGCGGACGCGCTTAAAGACCCGGAATACGAAAGGCCGGAAGCGGCAATCATGGGCAGTTTCCGCGGAGTACTTTCTGTCCCGCTGAAGCGGGGTCAGGAGACCATCGGCGTATTCGGCATGGCGCGGCGGACGATCGGGCTATTTTCACCGCGTCAGGTCGAACTGGTCGAGAGCTTCGCCGACCAGGCGGTGATCGCCATCGAGAATGTCCGCCTGTTCGACGAGGTGCAGGCGCGCACGTCGGAACTCGGCGAGGCGCTGCAGCAACAAACGGCTACCGCCGACGTGCTGAAAGTGATCAGTCGCTCGGCCTTCGATCTGCAGACCGTGCTCGACACGCTTGTCGAATCTGCCATTCGAGTCTGCGAAGCCGAAAGCGGCGCCATATTCCAGCGAAACGATGATCTCTATCATTTCGCGGCCAGTTACGGATTCTCGGAGGAATACGAACAGTATGCGAGGGAAAATCCCGTCGCTGTCGATCAGGACAGCATCACCGGACGAGTGGCTCTCGAAGCCAAGACGATCCATATCGCAGACGTGCTGGCGGACCCAGCATACAGAGCCCTGGGATACCAGCAGCTCGGCGGGTATCGCACCTGTCTTGGCGTTCCTCTCCTCAGCAAGGCAATTCCGGTTGGCGTCTTCGTTCTCACCCGGCCCGTCGTAAGACCTTTCACTGGAAAGCAGATCGAGCTTGTCGAGACGTTCGCCGACCAGGCGGTAATCGCCATGGAGAACGTCCGGCTGTTCGACGAAGTGCAGGCGCGTACCGCCGAACTCAGCGAATCGCTGCAGCAGCAGACGGCGACGGCCGATGTCCTGAAGGCGATCAGCCGCTCTACGTTCGACCTGCAGCCGGTTCTCGACACGCTGGTGGAATCAGCGGCCAAGCTGTGCGACGCGGACACGAGCGTCATCTTCAAGCGCGACGGCGATCTCTACCGGTGGTCGGCCGACTACGGCAATTTGCCTGAAGCCGCGGTTTTCGCCAAAGCCAATCCCTTCGGCGCCAGTCGCGACAGCGTCACCGGAAGGGTGGCCCTCGAAGCCCGCGCCGTCCACGTTTCGGACGTGCTCGCCGACCCGGACTACGGGGCAACGCAGCTTCAGAAGCTCGGCGGCTACCGGACCATTCTATGCGTTCCGATCTTGCGCGAAGGCGCGCCGGTCGGCGTGTTCGCGCTGACGCGGTCACAGGTGCGGGACTTCACGCCGAGGCAGATCGAGCTCGTCGAGACGTTTGCCGACCAGTCCGGCATAGCGATCGAGAACGTCCGGCTGTTCGACGAGGTGCAGGCGCGTACCCGCGAATTGTCACGCTCGCTCGAAGATCTGAGGACCGCGCAGGACCGCCTCGTGCAAACGGAGAAGCTCGCCTCACTCGGCCAGTTGACCGCCGGTATCGCCCACGAGATCAAAAACCCGCTCAACTTCGTCAACAACTTCTCAGCGCTCTCCGGCGAACTCATCGATGATTTGAGCAGTGTGCTGGCCGGAGCGCCTTTGGAGGCATCCGTTCGCGAAGAGGTCGCCGAGCTGACAGGCATGCTCAAGGGCAATCTCGACAAGGTGGTCCAGCACGGCAAGCGGGCCGATTCCATCGTCAGGAACATGCTGCTGCATTCGCGCGCGGGATCAGGAGAGCATCGTCCTATCGACATCAATGCCGTCGTGGAGGAGAGCCTGAACCTTGCCTATCACGGGGCGCGCGCCGAAAAGCCAGGATTCAACATCACGCTGACGCAGAATTTCGACCCGCAGGCGGGGGATGTCGATCTCTACCCGCAGGAGATCACGCGGGTGCTTCTCAACCTCATCTCCAACGGCTTTTATGCAACGGCCAAGCGGAGCGCAGCGGCGAATGGCGCGGCCTATGAGCCGACGCTCTCCGCCACCACCAGGAGCCTCGGCGACCGTGTCGAAATCAGGATCCGCGACAATGGCACCGGCATTCCGCCCGAGGTGAAGGAGAAGATGTTCAATCCATTCTTCACGACCAAGCCAGCCGGCGAGGGCACCGGGCTCGGCCTGTCGCTCAGCCACGACATCGTCGTCAAACAGCATGCCGGCACGATCGACGTCGACAGCCAGACAGGCGAGTTCACCGAGTTCCGGATTGTGCTGCCGCGCGCTGCGGCCTCGCTCGCAAAATCGGGAGGTGAAGCATGAGCCTCCTTATCCTGGTCGTCGACGACGAGCCGGACGTCGAGCCGCTGTTTCGCCAGCAGTTCCGCCGCGACATCCGAGCCAGCCGCTTCACCATGGAGTTCGCGCAATCGGCGGTCGATGCGTTGGAGCAGATCGACCACGCCGAAGGGGTGACACTGATCCTGGTGCTGTCCGACATCAACATGCCCGGCATAAGCGGGCTCGAGATGCTGCCGAAGATCAAGGTGCTGCGGCCCGACGTCCCGGTCATCATGATCACCGCCTATGGCGACGCCGAAACCAAGCGCAAGGCGTTGGAGAACGGCGCCGAAGCGCTGCTGACCAAGCCGATCGACTTTGCGGCGCTCAGGCAACAGATCGAAACGCGGCTGGGAATGGTGGCGTGACGGCGCGCATCCTCGTGGTCGACGACGAGCCCGACCTTGAGGTCTTGATCGTCCAGAAGTTCCGGCGTCAGATCCGCGACGGCGCGGTCATTTTCCTGTTTGCCAGCGATGGTGTGGACGCCCTATCCGTCATCGACGGCAACAGCGACATCGACATGGTGCTGTGCGACATCAACATGCCCCGTATGGACGGCCTGTCGCTGCTGGAGAAGCTGCAGCAGGCCGAGGGGCAGCAGCTTTCGACCGTCATCGTCTCCGCTTACGGTGACATGGCCAACATCCGCACGGCGATGAACCGCGGCGCCTTCGACTTCATCACTAAGCCGATTGACTTTGCCGACCTGGAGATCACGATCGCCAAGACCTTGAAGCATCGCGAGGTGCTGCACGAGGCGCATCGGCGGCAAGCGGTCGCGGAGCGCGCGCATGCATCGCTGTCGCGCTACTTCTCGCCCAATCTGGCCGAGCGGCTGGCCGGCGACGCCGACGGGTTGGCGCTAGCCGGGCAGTGGCGCGAGGTCGCCTCGCTGTTCACCGACATTACCAGCTTCACCACGCTGGTGGAAACGATCGACCCTGCCACGCTAGGCGCGCTCCTCAATGACTATTTGGCCGGCATGACCGACGTCGTGTTCGCGCATGAAGGCACCGTCGCCAAGATCGTCGGCGATGCGCTGCATGTGCTGTTCGGCGCGCCTGGCGAGCAGCAGGACCATGCGGCGCGTGCGGTTGCCTGCGCGCTCGAGCTTGACGCGCTGTCGCAATCGTTCCGCGATAGCTGGCGCGACAAGGGCGTCGCGATCGGTACGACCCGCATCGGCGTCCATGCAGGTCCGGCGCTGGTCGGAAATTTCGGCGGAGGCCGCTTCTTCGACTACACGGCCTATGGCGACACCATCAATATCGCGGCGCGGCTGGAAAGCGCCAACAAGCAGCTGGGCACGCGTATCTGCGTCAGCGGGAGCGCGGCTGCAAGGGTCGACGGCTTCCGCGGTCGGCCGGTCGGCGATCTGATGCTGCGCGGCAGGGCCGAGGCGCTGCGCGCGTTCGAGCCTTTGTCGTCAAAGCAGTATAGTGATCCTTCGACGGCGAGCTATCTCGAAGCCTTCGGCAGATTGGAGGCCGGCGATGCAAACGCGCTTACGGCTTTCGCCGCGCAGATCGGCAAATGTCCGGACGACCAGCTCGCTAGCTTCCATCTCAAGCGGCTGCTTAACGGCGCCAAGGGAACGCGGATCAGCCTCGACTGATCTTTGCGCCTGTCGCGACCGCGACCGTCAAGCCTTGTCGCCGGCAATGTCTGCTTTCACGAGGTGGCAAAGGTGACCTCAACGGCCGACAGGGGGCGCATACCTGTCCGGCTCCTCGTTGGTCGCAAGGAGCCGGGGTGGTCAAATTTCTGTCCCTTCCGCCAAAGTGAGTGCATCCTCGACGTCGACGCCAAGATAGCGCACCGTATTCTCGATCTTGGTGTGGCCGAGTAGGATTTGGACCGCTCGTAGGTTGCCGGTGGCTTTGTAAATGATGGACGCCTTAGTCCGCCGTATTGAGTGCGTGCCGTATTCCTCCCGGCGCAGGCCGATGCCAGCGTGGTCCCCAGCAAGGTCTGCTTTCAGGCGGTGGCAAAGCTGTTCTCTACGGCCGAGATTGGGCGCAAAGCAGCCATGCCGCCGTCGCGTGTGAGACTCTGATTTGGTGACAAGCAAAACAGCAGCCCCTACGATTCGCCCCTCTCATCGCGCAAATTAGACACAACGCGGCGGTTCTGCGACCTGCAGGAGGCGTCGGGGCAGTCGCGGACGAGCCTGTCCGTGCCGTAGCCCTTGGCCCACATGCGGTTGCGGTCTATACCGCCGGCGGCTAGGTAGTCCATCACCGCATCGGCGCGCCGCTGCGACAGCGCCGTTTCGCCTGCGCCGGGATCGTCGGCGAAACCCTGCAGCTTGAGCAGCCAGCGCGGATGCTTTGCTAACCAGGCGATCTGGGTATCGAGGGTGGCCTTGGCGACAGAATCGAGCGCGGCCGAACCTTGCGTGAAATAGGTGCGGCGGCCAACATTGAGGATAAAATCCTCCTCGCTGCCCGGCTGCACGTTCTGGAAACCGGCAATCTCGGTGTTGGTGACGTCGGGGGTGGGAGGGGCCAGCGTGTTGCTGGTCGAGCAGGATGCGGCCAGCACCAGCAGGCCGGCGGCGAGCAGCCGGCGCGTGGTTTCAATCATGCGGTTCATGATGCGCCAATCATTCGACAGTGGTGGAAGCGGGCGCCTGGTCGGCGATGTGCGGTAGGACCTCCACTGCGGTGCCGATCGGGCACCGCTGGTAGAGGTCGATGATGTCTTCCGGGAACATGCGGATGCAGCCGCTGGAAGCGTCGGTGCCGATGCTCCATGGCTCCAGCGTGCCATGCAGGCGGTAGCCGATGTCGGCGCCGTCGCGGTACAGATAGAGCGCGCGCGGCCCGAGCGGATTGTTGGACGCGCCGCCTGCGACCATGGGCGGTAGGTCCGGCTTGCGCTTACGCATTTCGGGGGGCGGGACCCATTGCGGCCACAGCGCGCGGCGGTCGATCGTCGCGCGGCCGTACCATTTGAAGCCGTCCTTGCCGACGCCGACGCCGTAGCGGATGGCGGTCTTGTTTTCCATGATGAGGTAGAGGAAGTGGTGGCGGGTATCGACCACGACGGTGCCGACCGGCTCGCTGCTGAAATACTTGACGATCTGGCGATGCCATCTCTTGTCGATCTTGGCGAAGTTGGTCTTGCGATAGACAAAATTGTTGTCGCTTGCGGTACCGGCGAAAAAGGATTTTGCAGTCGCGGCTTGAACAATATTGCCGGTTGCACCGACCGCGACCAGCGCCAGGCCGCCGCGCACGACACCCCTGCGTGATAAAACCATCGGCAATCCCCCATGCCTTAAGCCTGGCGGACCATAGTTGAGAATTATTTCGCCTCAAAGTGGAAAATGCTGCAGTTGGGGGGCCGGAAGTGGTCCGACAGCTTCTAGCACCAAAAACGTGATGGCAGACATTCAAGCAGGTGGGATTGAAATTTCTAACTGATCCAAACACGACAACCGACATCGCGGCTAACAGGTCAGTGCGCCAAAAAACGAAGTTCCGAAGCAAATCTCAACCATCGAAGGGACCGTGAATTCGTGCCCGCGCCGTTCTTCAAGTCAGGTGCCTCGGCTAAAGCGCGTCGGGACTGATCGGATTCATGCGAGGAGCCTTAGGTTGCCTCTATTTATCTCGTTGTACTCAAATCACGGCGCTTTTGGTTCACGCAGCAATTGCCGACGAGACTTCACTGCCTCCAGCAGTTCGCGCTCGCTGGTGTGGATATTTCGAAAAATGGCCACGACCATCACCGCCAAGATTTCGGCATCCGGGTCCAGAGGGTCGAGGTTCTCATCCGCGCAGACCTGATCGAACACGCGTTCACAAATAGCCAGATCGTGAGGGCTCAGGCAGGTGTGATTGAAACGCCGACGCAGCATCTGGGCGAACCTTTCAGGACCCGCCGCCCGGTGCTTTTCGGCGGGTATTTTACTGATGAACTGCTGACGTAATGGAATGCTTAAATGATAATATCGCCCACAGTGTATTGGATCAGTTTACCTGTTGCCTGATGATTGCTCTGTTAAGAGTCCCAAAATCAACGCACACTCACGGGCTTTATACTGCCCAGCAATCATAAGTTGTTGGTAATCTTGCCGCTTGTGTTCCGGGACGTGAAATCCGCGCCGGAATTCCGCTGCTTCTTTTGGAGTTCGAGTGCAGCCGAGTTTACTGGCGGTAACTTTCAAACTCGCCAGTGAGCATCCGATCTTTGCCGCAATATCTTTCAACGGCTCGTTCTTACCGTATCCATCAAGAATTATTTTACGGCGAGCTTCGCTGTTGAGCTTTGCGTTCATTTCATGATCTCCTCAACTACTACCTCACGATGCCAGATTCTATACGCATCAGGTTGAAGAGTGTCGTTATCTTCGCATCCAGAAACTTATCCGGGAATGTATTTCTTGCTGTAATCCAGCGTGATCGCCATTTTAGCCGACACGAGTTCGCCAGTCTTGCCAGATGCCTGAAATACACCACATGATTGAGAGGGGCATGGGCATACCCGATTCGGATATGGCACCACGCGATGGACACTAAGAGGCAAGACGAGGCCCCTACGAGGCCGCCGCGGGACCGTGATCGACGCCGTTGGCCGCGCGAAGGTCAACCTGAAGCTGCTCCATCGCTCGCGCCGGCACTAGAACCTCTGCCCTTTTCAACGCGGGAACTGGCGCCAGAGAATCAATTCGCGGCCTGGCAAGCGCATATGGCGCCGCTTGTCGAGGTCAAGTTGCCGGATGACAAATCGCTGAACGATGGCTTTCCCGCCGACCACACGGCTTGGAATCTCGGTGACATGCTGATCGTTCAACAGCGCGCGCCGGCACATAGTTACATGCGTTCCGCCACGAAGCTCCGATCCAGTTCGATCGATCACTGGTATATCGTCTTGCCACGTACTGGCCGGTCATGGACGGAGGTCGATCGCCGCGTTGCGGAAAACCAGCCGGGCAATTTGGAGATCAGATCGCTTGGCTACCCGTTTCGCGGGAGGGTAACGGACGCGGAAAGTCTCTGTCTCTATCTGCCGCGTGATTTGTTCTCTGAAGCGGCGTCAACCCTCGACGCAAAAAACAATTCAATTCTGTCCGGCAACTTTGCCAACCTCTTGGTCGAGTACGTCAACGGCATCGAAGCAAGACTGCGCAGCCTCACGGCCGAAGATCTGCCCCGCATCGTACACGCAACACGCAGCATGATCATTGCCTGCCTCGCGCCTCCGGCGGAACATGCCGCGGCCGCCGAACAATTGGCGAATGTCGCGCTGATGGAGCGAGCGCGTCGGTACGTCCAAAACAATCTGGATGCGGCTCATCTGACGCCGGATTCAATGTGCCGAACGCTCGGCGTATCGCGCTCTCGCCTCTATCAATTGTTCGAACCGAGCGGTGGCGTTCTCCATTATATACAAAGTCGCCGACTTCTGGCAGCCCATATAGCGCTTAGCGATCCGGCGGACCGCCGGCGAATTGTCGAAATTGCTGAGGCCTTCGGGTTTAGTTCAGCGGCTAATTTCAGCCGAGCATTCACCAAGGAATTCGGTTACAGTCCCCGCGAAGGCCGCGGTACCGTGGTGTTGCCGCGCCCTGCCCGCTCTGTTTCTCTTGCTGAACACGAGAAGGCCTCTTCCTTTGAAGGTTGGCTCAAAGCGCTCGGAAGCTGAGTACAGGATCGGCGATGGTCGCCGCTTCATGGACCAGAATATTTCATGTCACGTCCACCGCGCTATCAATCATATAGCCAATTCACGCCAATTCCCGATTTATTAACCAACTGTGACCGTTGATTATTATCGCCGAAAACCACAGCGGAGCACGCATTGCACCTACGCCGTACGCGGCACTTGTTAAGACTGCGAGTTAAAAGTTTGCCAGGCTTGATAGTTATGTTATTTCTGGACTGGGCGACGTGGATTCGCGCCGCTTATGGAGGTGGCTCTTGATTCCAGAGGCATCAGGCGTCGGCACGAAGAGTGACCTTCCACGTCCAGGCGAAGCGCTTCTCGCTGACCTTTTAGCGAACACGACCGAACTTTTGTCGTTCTATGACCGCGACTTCTGTCTGACCCACTACGCAACCAAGCTCAGGGGCATGTACGGAGGCGCGGTGACGCCGGGTGCCGCCCTTTGGGAGATCTACCCGAGCTTCCTCGATGCGAGGTATCGCGACGAATTTCTTCGTGTGTTCCACGGCGGCTCACCGGCAAGCATCGATTTGCCGCGGTCATCGGGCGAAGTGCTACGGTCCGTTTTTGTTTTCGCCACTGCAAATGGTGCGGGAATCATTGAATCAAGGGAGCGCGATGGGCGCAGCGTGACGGACGAGCAAGAGCATGTAATTTTGCTCCATCAGGCGACGCACGACGTGCTGACCGGACTGTACAATCGGCGGCGATTCGGCGAGCGGCTGCAGCAGGCGCTGGCTGCCCTCGGCGAACTGAAGTCGAAAGCCGCCCTGCTGCAGATCGACCTTGACGATTTCAAAGCAGTCAACGACACGCTCGGGCATGGAGCAGGCGATACGCTTCTTCAGCTCGCGGCGGGTCGTATCCGCGACGCGCTGCAGGACGGCGAATCCGCATACCGGTATGCCGGCGATGAGTTCGCTGTCATCCAATTAGGAAAAGAGCAGCCAGCAGAAGCTGAGCGCCTCGCCGGATCGCTGGTCGACGCGTTCAAGAACCCGTTCGTCATCAACGGCATTCCCGTCTTCGTCGGCTCGAGTATCGGAATTGCTTTCGGGCCGGAGCATGGGACCGACGGCGAACAGTTGATGAAAGCCGCTGACATTGCTCTTTACGCGGCCAAGACAGATGGACGCGGCTGCGCTCGAACATTCAACCGTTCGATGCTGCTCTTGCTTGAGCAACGCGAGAATCTGAGACGCAGCCTTCGAACCGCGCTGGAGCGAGGCGAGCTTTATCTGGAGTATCAGCCGCTCATTCGGCCTCCCTCGTCGGTGATCGGTTTCGAAGCGCTGCTGCGGTGGCGGCACCCTGAGGTCGGAATCATTCCACCAAACGTGTTCATACCGATCGCCGAAGCCGACGGTCTGATGGACGAGATTGGGCGATGGGTGCTTGAGGAAGCCTGTCACCAGGCGTTGACGTGGCCTTCCTCGCTGACAGTCGCAGTGAACCTGTCACCAGCTCAGTTCCTTAGCGGTTCGCTGACGGACACCGTCGCCCAGATCATCGACGCAGTTGGAATCGAAGCCGACAGACTTGAACTTGAGATAACGGAGACGGTCCTACTTGAGAAGACGATCGACAATATCGATACGTTGAATACCCTGAACGTCCTGGGAATACGAATTTCGCTCGACGATTTTGGAACATACTACTCATCGTTAAGCTACCTTAAGAACTTTCCCTTCGATACTTTGAAGATCGATCAGTACTTTATTGCGGACCTGGAGACCGACCTCAAAAGCCAAACGATCGTGCGATCGATCATGAATCTGGCGCACGGCCTAGGGATAAATGTCACTGCCGAGGGCGTCGAAACGTCGGCACAGGCACGGTGGCTGATCAAGGAAAATTGCGATTGCCTGCAAGGTAATTACCTAGGACGGCCGCTCGGGGCCGAAGCGATCAGCGATTTCATCAAGCGGTCCCCACCGAGGATGGTACGAGCGATGCAGGAATCAAATCGGGCGCTCTAGCGCCTTGAACCCTTTGTTAACGATGACGTGGAGATTTGTAGAACGATCGAGGCGGATACCGTGTAATTCTTCGGGTCGGTGCCAGACTGACCGACCACGGGCGGTGAAATTTGTCGTCGCGGAGGCCATCACGCCGCGGGGGTTCAATACTGCGGAACAAGTGAGGATGCCAATGGGACCTGTTCATCATGACCTGGCTGGCGGCGGACCGACCTTTGAACCCATGATCCAGATCGACATGGAAATCAAAGCTTTTGTCTCCGCTTGGAGACACTGCGATTATGTCTCGACATACATGGCCCGGATGATCAGTCAGAACAGGTCTGACTCGGTCCGGCATTCAAATCTCTTTTCCTCCGCCTTCAACGAATTGCTGGAAGTCGCCTTTCGCACGCGCCATGCCGATGGCGAACTGGCATGCAGGGTGTCTCGCCATGGCGTGACGGATAGGATCGAGTTGACATTTCCTTGCGTGCCGGAGGAGCGCCAATTCTACCAAGAAGCTGTGTCGCAACTCGCAGGAATAGAGGCCAGAGAGCGATACCTCAATTCGGTGTCTGGGGATCTCGCGCCGAGCCGCGAGGTCGTACTCCTGGAACTGGCTGTCGACTACAACGCGACACTCTGGATCGAGGAAGCCGGTGGCGATGCAATCAAGCTTGTCGTGGATCTTCCGCTTGAGGGCTTGCAAAATTGAGCCCTCACGACCTTCTCCCGCGCTTTAAGGCGCAATATGACGCGAACAACCAGGAGTTCTCCATATCGGGAGTGGTCCGGCCTCAGGCGATCGATGAGCTTGGGCCCAGCATAGCATTGCTTCGCGATGCGATCGGCCGTGTGCGCGGCGTTCTCTACGTCAATGTCAGGCGCCTGACGCAGATGAACAACGCCGCGTTTCACACCTTTTCGAGGATCATCATCGACGCTTGTCGCGCTCGACCCGATCTCAAATTCGTCGTCATCACGTCAAGCGTCGTCGGATGGACCTCGCGAAAATTCGGTCGCCTGAGCGGAATTGAACCGAACATCACCGTCGAGGAGTATGACACCGAATTCTATCCGGGGCAGGGCTTCCTTGAGGAAGGCGGGTTCGTACCGATCCTGCGCACTCAGACAAAGATGACATGGCGCCACGAGCGCGCAATCTTGCCGCGACACGGGATGAGGCCCGGGATCGTCATGGCCGACATCTGTTGCGGGATCGGCGATTTCGCTGTGCTCGCGCAGAAGGAGTTCCAGCCATCGCGGATCGTCGCCCTCGACCACTCCAGATCAAGCCTGAACTATGCTCGACGAGTGATGCGGGAGTTCGACATCCGGGGCATCGAATATACGTATGGCGATGCATCGGAGATGCTGCTCGATGAAGCGCAGTTCGACTTGGTCACCTGCCGGCATTCCCTGCAAATCTTCAATCGACCTGAACTCATCCTCAAGGAGCTCTACCGCATATGCAAGCCAGGCGGGCGGGTCTACATCACCAACGAGAAGAATTCGCATTGCCTCGGCGAGCCGCGCGCCGAAAGCATTCGCTGGACCTACGACCAGGTGGCGAAGCTGTTCGGGCATTTCGAGATGGACGTCGAGCTTGGGCCCAAGAGTCGACGATACCTGGTGGAAGCCGGATTCGAAGACATCCTTGTGGAGACCTTCATGGTCACTAACCTGGACGGCGATCCGCAGGACTTCGCCGATGTCATTGCAGCCTGGGCGGATGTCTATGCGGGCGAGATGGCGACCCGACGCGGCGATGGACCGGAGTTCGTCGCGCGGTTCCGGCAGGGCTTCGAGGACCACATTTTCGCTGCGCTCCACCCCAAGGGTTATGCGGGTTGGCCGATCTGGGTCGCATCGGGGCGACGGCCGCAATGAAAGCCGACGGTGAGGGTACACCGCGCTTCGGCCTGCGCTCCTTTCGAGCGAAATTCGTATTGGTCGTTGGCGGCGCCGTGCTGTTCGACCTCCTTTTGAGCGGTGGCCTGGCGCTTTGGAACGTTCAAAAGCTGTCGCGCGATGCCACATCGGAAGTCGGTGAGGGCCTGACGACCGCAAACCAGGAATACATTCGTTCCTATGCCGAATCGACAGCGCTGAGCGTCGACCTGCTGCTCGATCGAGTTCATGGGGACGTCAAGGCGCTGGCCGGCGTGCTGCAGGCCCAGATCGACGATCCAAGCAGGCAGCAACAGGTCGGAGCCACCCTTTCGCAGCAGGCGCCCGGCTCGGTAAGGGTCGTCTATGACGCGCAGGGCGATTGGGCACAGAACCTGCCGGGCGCGCCGTCCGTGGTCAGCGTCTGGGGCTATCTGCTGGGCGCCGACCACAGTCCGCTGCCAAGCGTTCAGCAGGAAATAGAACACAGCACCGTCCTGGACCTCGTTGCGCCGACGCTCATGGCCAGCGGGTCGTCCAAACTGCAGATGTATTATATTGGTCCAAAAGAACGGCCGATATTCAGGACCGTACCGTATACGAACCAGGCACAGACCTTCGACAAGCTCTATCCGGGCCACAACAAGGCGGAGTTCTGGGAGTTCTTCTTTCCGGGGATCTATGGGTCATGGCAGCAATGGGCCAGGGATCCAGCCTCGCGTCCGGTACCTGACGACATCACCCAGACGGCGCCTTACACCGACGCGATCACGGGAAAGTTGATCGTCAGCTTTTTCCATCCGCTGTGGACGCGCGATCGCACCGGCATCGCCGGTACGGCGGGAGCAGACATCACTCTCGACCAACTCGCGGAAGTCGTCGAACGTGTGAAGATCGCTCAAACCGGGTTCGGCTTTCTCACGATGTCGACTGGCAACGTGGTGGCGATCAATCCGTCGGGCCAGGCAATCATCGGCCTGACGTCATCGAGCGATGCGGGCAGCCAGGGCGTCACCGGCCTGGAGAGGTCCCTGCGGGGAAGCACGCAGCCGGCTATCGCGTCGCTGCCTCTCGACCAGAACAATGACGGTGTCATTCAGCATATCATGCTCGACGACAAGGGCG
This sequence comes from Mesorhizobium sp. M0496, assembly GCF_040321205.1. Classification (NCBI taxonomy): domain Bacteria; kingdom Pseudomonadati; phylum Pseudomonadota; class Alphaproteobacteria; order Hyphomicrobiales; family Phyllobacteriaceae; genus Mesorhizobium; species Mesorhizobium sp. M0496. Next base: position 14,053 of record NZ_JAMYRC010000055.1, read on the forward strand.
AACGCGTACCCTACATTGTTGTCCTCAAAAGATTGAAGCCGACCAATCTGTGGAGTTCGGGACCGATCAAGTCCGAAACGATGTCGGTCGGGATCGTCGTTCCCGAACGGGAGATCTATGCGTCCCTGGTCGCCGCGCAGGAGAGTATTTTCCGCGCAACCAACCGTATCCTGCTTTTTCAGATCGCTGCGATCGTCGTTTCGCTTCTGATAGTTTTTGCCGCCGTGCTCGGAATTTCGAAGCGGATCACCGCGGGCCTCAGGGCGCTCGCCAGCGCCGCCCAGCGGCTACAGTCCAAAGATTATTCGGTCCGCGTGAGCATTCCAACGCGCGACGAGGTTGGAGCGGCAGGAATCGCTTTCAACCGGATGGCCGAGCAGATCAGCTTTCACACGGAAAACCTCGAGCAACTCGTCGACGAACGAACCAGGGAACTCGGGGACGCCAATCAGGAGATTTCCGCACTCAACGAAAAGCTGCAGGACGAGAACGTCCGCCTTGGCGCCGAACTTGCGGTCGCCAGGCAGATACAGATGATGGTCCTGCCGAAACAATTCGAACTCGAAGCGATTCCGGGGCTGGAGATCGCGGCCTACATGCGGCCGGCCGACGAGGTCGGCGGTGACTATTATGACGTCCTGCAGAACGGGTCACGGGTCAAGATCGGCATCGGCGACGTGACCGGTCATGGTCTTGAGAGCGGCGTGCTGATGCTGATGGTCCAATCCGTTGCACGCGCGCTGCAGGAGACCAACGAGGGGGATCCGCACCAGTTTCTGGATCGGCTGAACAGAGCGATCTACAAGAACATCGAGCGGACGAACACCGGCAAGCATCTCTCGCTGGCCTTCCTTGACTTCGAGGATGAGCGGGTAACGCTATCCGGCCAGCATGAGGACGTTCTCGTCGTGCGTGCGGACGGGGACGTCGAACGTATCGACACGATGGATCTGGGTCTGCCGGTTGGCTTGGAGAATGACATCTCGAAGTTCATTGCCACGCGCGACATCGTGTTCGGGAGCGGCGACGTGATCGTGCTGCACACGGACGGAGTGACCGAGGCGGAAGACCGAGACAGAAAATTGTTCGGATTCGAGCGCCTCTGCGAGAGCGCACGGAAACGTCAAGGCAGGAGCGCCGAGGAAATCAAAACCGGGATCATCGAGGATCTCATGGCCCATATCGGGATCCAGAAGATCCACGACGACATCACCCTCGTGATCATAAGGCACACATAGCCATGACAACGCTGTTCGGGACCCCTGACGTTGCAATTGGGATAAAGGAGAGCGTCAGTCGCGTGCGGCTGTTCGACGGACCTCTCGACTTGAGTTGGCGTCATTGTGCCACGACCTCGGACTTCATCGCCGATCTTTTCGCGTTGCGCTTCCGGTCATCCCGCAATGACTATATGGAAGTGCGGCACAGCATTGGATATCTGGTCAACGAACTCATCGAAAATGCCGTCAAGTTTCGCGCACCGGGTGAGATCTTGATCGAGGCGTCGATGGATTCGGAATGCTTCAAGCTCAAGGTGTCGAATGACGTCGATGGTGAAGATGCGTCCGAATTCCAAAGTCTCCTGGCGGACATCACGGTTGGCGACCCCATGGACCTGCTGATACAGCGAATTGAAGCCAATGCCGCGAACCCCGACGTAGGAGGCTCCGGACTTGGATTGCTGACGTTGATGAGCGACTACGGCGCGCGCCTGGCTTGGATATTCAGCGCCGCCGACGAAAGCGATCGGATTTGCGTGGAGACATATGCCTCTATTCCGATCTCGCAAATTCACAACTAAATGAAACGAAGCCAGGCTATGGAAATCAAGACAGACGACTACCGCGTGTGGACTGAAGGAAGCGAAATTTTCTTCGACGGTGCCATGCGGCTTGCCAGTTCCGACGCCGGTGCGCCTGTCACGGCGTTGGCGACCAGTGTGCTTGCCTCAAATCCCTCTTCCATTACGCTCAACTTAAAGGACCTTCACTTTCTCAACTCTTCCGGCATCAACCTGCTGGCAAAATTCACCATCGAGGTGCGCAAGCATCCCGATGTTCGACTCGTCGTGCGTGGAACGCCCGACATACCCTGGCAATCGAAATCATTGCCGAATCTCAAGAAGCTGCATCCCGCCCTGGTGCTTTTGATGGACTAATCAGCTCGCTCTAATTGGCCAGAGACTGCGTGGTGCAAGAGCGCCGCAACGAGCGAGATATGTACGCCAGGATAAGTATCTGGATGCGAAGCTAACGACAATCCGGCCTCGTGCGTAGATGCTCGCAATGGCTCGGCGGAGGCTCGGCACAGGCGTCAAACGTCCAGGTTGGGGGATGTCGGGCTGCCTGTGCCGATCGTCGCTGCTGTGCGATCAAAGGTGGCGTCATTGAGTAAGAGTGCCAAGGTGAACGGCGGCCGGCTGGAGTTCATTCCGCCGGAGATCCCGACTCGCGTCAAGGAGCCGCCCGAAGATGAGGGATGGCTTCACGAGGTCAATCTTGACGGCTATCGAACGCAGATCATCATCGATAACGGCGGCGTGCGTCTCTACAGCAAGAATGGCCGCGACTGGACCACGAAATACTGGCCCATCGCGCTGGCTGTCGAGTTGCCATGCCGGGCTGCCATTATCGACGGCGAGGTCATTGTGCCAGGCGAGCAGGGCGCTCCCGATTGCCCCGCGCTGGAAGCCGCGATCTGGAACAAACCGAGCCGGCTGGTGTTCGTCGCGTTCGACATCCTCCATCTCGACGGTCGCAATCTAGGCTCCTTGCCCCTGCTGCAGCGCAAGCAGACGCTGTGGCAACTGGTTGAGCACCGCCTTGGCAAGATCCAGTACAACGAGCATTTCGAGGGCAGTGCGCTAGCGATCTTCCGCGCCATCGAAAAGGTGGGGCTCGAAAGCATTATCTCGAAGCGCGCCGACAGCCGCTACAGGAGCGGACCGTCGAATACATGGCTGAAAGCCAAATATTTTGAGGAACCCGATTTCTGAGCATCGACGACCGCCTCCGGCGCAACCACGACCTCGGCACCTGCAATGTCTGCTTTTGGCGACGGTCAAGTCGGCCGGAACGACCGACAAGAGGCGCTAAGCGGTCGTTCGCCTCGTCCGAAGGTGTTTCGACTTCGGAGCAAGACTCTCCCGCCCTACCATATTTGATGCACGGAGAAAGGTGCATCACGCCCAACACCGAAGCAAATATCTCGGGGCCTGCGAGTGGGGGGAAAGGCGGTAGCGCTCTCCCGCTACCAAATTTCTTTCAATATCGTGATGTTACGCGAACTGAGGGGCAGCAAACCTGCTCCCTTCGTGTCGTGCCATATCGCAAACCGCTAAGGTTGATCTCCAGTATCGCGTCCTGCTCATCATGACGCGATACTGACAAGGTTTGCGAGTGCCATCCGGCAGCGTCAGCCGAACTCACTGCCGTGCGGGTTCCCGCGCCGATCGGCCTGAAAGCCTAAGGTCTTTATTATAGCAGTCGCTATATTAGTGTTTACTTGACAATACGCATGAGCTCTGGTTTCGTGATTTAACGGGTGTTTAACCAAGTTCGTTGCGTTTTTTCGAACGGTGTTGGTCGGACGGTGTTGGTATGTCGACTTTGGTTGTCGCCGACCCGCGGGGGGTGTATCTCGCCGGTCTGGAGTGGGTGTTGCAGAAGGCTGGACACGATGTTGTCGCCCAGTGCCGCCGCCTTGTCGACGTTCTCCCTCATGTGGAGCGCCATCGGCCTGATATCGTCATCGTCGGCCTGGATATCGCGGACCCGCAGACATCAGGGCTTTCCTCCCGGCTGAAGGCCTGCAACAGCGCTCTCGGCATCATCTTCATCGTCCAGCCAGCCGGCCGGCTCGGCATCAAGGAAATACAGGCGCTCGACAGCGACGGTCTGATGCTGGACGGCATCAGCCACCGCTATCTCATCGAATGCGTGAGCGCGGTGGCGGCAGGCAAGAAGTGGATCGACAACAAGATCGTCCAGCAACTGCTGACGCCGGAAACGCGGCACCAGCCGATGTCCAGGCTGACCGGGCGGGAGACCGAGATCGCCGATCTCGTCTCGCGCGGGTTACGCAACAAGGCCATCGCGCAGCGGCTGCACGTATCCGAAGGCACGGTGAAGATGCACCTGCATCACGTCTATGAAAAGCTGCATCTCGGCGGCCGGGCGGAACTGGCCTGGGCGGCGCATGGCAAAGGCCTCGACCATCCAGGAACCGGCCTCCTCTGACACCAGCACTTTCAACTGGCATCGACATGAAACCGGCAACGGGCGCCGGAAAGCCGCGTGATGGCGTCGGCCGTGGTACCCGCCGCAGCGCCTGCGCCGGCCTGATCGAGTCCGCCGGCAGTACAGACGACGATATTGATGCGTCCCTGGACACGAATCTCACGCTGCAATATCTCCTGACTCTCGGCACTTCGCTGGAGGTTCCCTTCCAGGCTGGCGCATACCCGATCGAACCAGTTGACCACCGGGGTCCGCTTCGATTGATGCGATCTTCGTATCGATCATTACAACCGACCGCCTGCTCTCGGTCAAACCCGCCTGATAACCGGCCCTGGGAGATTGGCTTGGGGCTTCAGCCAAACAGGCTGGACGATTAGTTGGAGAGCCGTCCACAGCATCATAGGTGGGCACTGCAAGCCGCCGCTTTGCGCGTCGCCTGGTTTTAGTCAAGGGCCTTGGTGTCTTGAACGACCGGTCCCCAAAGGGGGACCGGATCGCAGGCGTTGAAGCTCTTGTAGGCTACGAGGACGCCATTAAACAATGAAGTCCTGGCTTGCGAGGATGCTCAGTGGTTGCGTAGCAGCATCCCCGTCGAGGTCGGTGTTTGCCAGCGTGAACTCGAACAACTGATCGGGAACCGGACCCTCGATGCTCGTCGAGAAGTCGAGGACGCGAACACCCGAGTTGGCACCGTTGAGGTGGAACTGAACGTAGGCCGTGTCGAAGGCTTGACCACCATCGTCGTTGATGGTCACGGTCTGATTACCCGAGCGCAAGCCAATAACGTCGTCGGTATTGTGATCAATCAGATTACCGCCACCGTCGTAAAGCCACGATTCTACTGTGATGGTGTTGATGTTTCCAATCCCTGCGACCGCAAAGGTTAGATTGTTGATGTCAGACCCGTCCAAAGTAGAGAAGGTGAAGCCCTCGTTGTTATTGATCTGCGACGCCTGACCGCCTTTCACCCCGAATCCAACTGCATCGGGGTTAAGGTCGTCAGCCGCAACGGTCGGGCCTCCCAGAGGAGCAGCGTTGAACGGCGCAAAGGCTGACTCGGTCGCGTCCGCTGCGGGCGTAGCGTTGAAGATCAGGCCGTCAAAGACGATGCTGCCGGTGTTGTCCGCCGTGGGTACCGTCAAGGTCTCCTGGGGACCGCCCGACTTGACCGCATTGAAGTCGAGGTCGGACTGCTCACCGTGGGGTGTGAAGAGCACGTCGAAAGTGTACCCCGAATCCGTCACGCTCAGTTGGTAGAGGTTCTGATCGGCGGCAACGTCGTAGTACGTCAGCGTGGTTCCGTCGATGCTGAGAATCTCTTCGATGTCATCGCCACCGAGATCGGTGTAACCGGTGATGGTGACGTGTGAGCCGTCGGCTCCGGGAGTAAGGTCGAACGTCCCTGTGTCCTGTTGACCGGCGGCCAATCCGACCTGGAAGTCCGTGCCATCACCAGTGATGCCGGTGAACGTCGGCCCGGCGTCCTCGAACACGAGGTGCGTCCCGAGATCCTCGGGGTTGACGACTGGCACCTCGGTCGTTGATGGGAACGCGACTTCGAGGTTCTCAATGCGCACGCCGGACGTGCTTTGCTTCGTGTCGTAGGTAAATCGAACGTAGATTTGGTCGACGCTATCCGCCGTTTCGATGGTATAATTCTCATAGACGGCGCTGCCTTTAGGCAAGCTTACTGTGTCGGCGCCGTGTTCAACTACTGCTCCATTATCGACAGTCCACCACTCGATGTTAACGCTCTTCACCCCGCCTATGCCCTGGACGTCGAATCTAATGCCGCCGATCTCGTTCGCATCCGGATCAGAGGAGGTCCAGGCCGCGTCTTGAACGAAGAAGCCCTCATTTTGATTCAACTGGGAGGCTTGGCCGCCCTTCACACCGAAGCCGACGGCGTCGGGGTTCAGATCATCATTGGTTCCGGAGTTGGTTGGGACTGTCGTTGGATCAACCACCGTCCCGCTCGGGAAGATGAGCCCATCAAACTTGGCGCTGTGATTGTCAGTGGGATCGGCTGTCGCAACCGTTAGTGTCTCCTGCGGGCTACCTGACGGGATCGACGCGAAGTCGAGTGTCTGGAACGTCGTTACGAGTTCGGTAGTCGTTACATCCAGTGTGATCTTGCCCTCGGCAAACGATAGGATGTCGCCGTCGTCAACAGCGTCCGGATTGAGGTGGTGCAGCGGTTCGTATTGAATGAGGTAAACCTGCGCCGATGACACGCCGTCGGTCAAGTCAAGCGCAACCGCGAATGCCAGGGCGCCCGCCGGGTCGGCGTCGCCATTCGCGTCGGCCTCGCGCCCATAAATGATGCCGCCCTCGTTGTAGAGGAAGATTTCAACACCGCCCACGGTAAAGAGGCCGCTCGAGCCGCCAGTGGTCGACAGCGCCAGATCGGTCGCTCCGGTTGTGTCAAGGAGGGCGCTGTTGACGGCCACCTGCGGGAAGCCTGTCGCGGGGTCGGTATCACTGATGTCGACGCCGAGATCATTGACGAGATGGGCGAGCAGCGTCGCGTCCAGGATGATATCATTATCATCGGTGACAGTCTGTACGTCGATTTGCTCGTCGAGAACGAGATTTGTGCCGGTAATAGTGGTCATAATCTTCCTCCCAATTGTGATCGAGCTGTCCCCAGGGTCAGAGGTCAGGGCGCGCCGAAAATGGTGGATTTCGAGAACCGGAACAGAGCACGCCTTGACGTGCGTAAGTTCCGGAGGCGTAGAAAACTACGATTGCCCGTCCGCCATCACTTGAAATGCTAACAAACCCCAGCTGCTCAGGGGGGCCATTGGGCGCAGCCTAAGGATGGCAAGTCAACTTTCCGTCTGGTAGTATTATGATCTATATCGAACGATATATATCGTTTTCGATAGATCGCTGTCGTCAATATAACTGGGAATATTGACCTGGCGGAGAAGCGCCGTAGTGAATGCTCGCGTCGGCGCCAACCGTACGTGTCAAACGCCTTGCAAAACTTACCCCCGATTGGAGTGCGCCCCTCGGACCGGACAGGATGCACAAGCAGAATTGACTTGGAAGCCGGGCTTTCGAAGGATGGAAGCCCATGGTGACTTATCGCACGCACAGCATCGAGTTCAAACGTCAGGTAGTGCAGGAGTTCCTGTCCGGCGAGACGCTGCATGGTCTCGCCAAGCGGCACGAACTGCCGCGTAACCTGATCCGCATCTGGGTTCAGAAATACGAGGCCGGCTCCTTCGACGAAGACGTGGCGGCGGCCGACACGATGCAGACCTATGAGGCGCGGATCGCAGCGCTGGAGCGGCTGGTAGGCCGGCAAGCCTTGGAAATTGAGTTTCTAAAGGGGGCTCTGAAAAGCGCACTACGTCCGAGAAGCGGGACTACATCCGTGATCACCGGCCCGGCGGTGTCTCCATCGCTGAAGGATGCCGGCTGATGGGGATCGCGCGATCAACCTACTACGATCAGCCCGAAACCGCCGTGGATGACACAGCGCTCGTCGAGACGATGGGTGAGATCTCCGACAGCTTCGAAGCTTACGGCTATCGCCGCATGCAGGCGGCGCTGCGGCAGCGCGGCATCGTCGTCAACCACAAGAAGGTCAGACGGTTGATGCGCGAGCACGATCTGCAGCCCAGGATCAGGCGGCGCTTCATCGCCACTACGGACAGCGATCACGAGTTGCCGATCTTCCCGAACCTGGCGAAGAACGTGACACCCGACGGCCCGAACCAGCTCTGGGTGAGCGACATAACATACGTGACGATTGCGGCGGGCTTCGTCTACGTCGCGGTCATTTTGGATGCCTGGTCACGCAAGGTCGTTGGTTACGCCATCGGTCGGTCGATCGACGCGCGCTTGACCGTTGCAGCATTGAAAGCGGCAATCGAACGACGAAAAACCCCGCCGGGCTGCGTCCATCACTCGGACCGAGGCTCGCAATATGCCGCACTCCTCTACCGCAACGTTCTCGCCGAGCACGATCTTATTGGATCGATGGGCCGGCGCGGCAATCCCTACGATAATGCGAAAGCGGAAAGCTTCATGAAGACGATGAAGGTCGAAGCCGTCTATCCGATGGCCTACGAAACCTTCGCCGACGTCGCTGAGGACTTCCCCGCTTCATTGATGAGGTTTACAACACCCGCCGATTGCACTCAGCGCTCGGCTATCTCAGCCCGCAACAGTTCGAGGACCAACACGCCCGGCAGATGGTCAAAACTGCGGCTTGACCTGTCCGGTCCGAGGGGCGCACTCCAGATCGGCGTCCAATTTTGACCCCCCTCTATGTAGGGCACTTCGCTTAGCGCTCGCCGGGCGGAGCTGATCGGGTTGCAGCCCGCGAGCGCGGATGAGCTTGGACGTGTTGGGTTGATCAGGCGCGGTTCTTGAAGCGCCCGGACTCATTGCCAGTCTCGATGATCTCACAGTGATGCGTGAGACGATCCGAGTTCATCGAGGACGACGAAGCCGAGGCGGGTGAGATAGTCGGCGATGCGGCCCTGCTTACCGGCGCGACGCTCGGTCTTGAGCTGGTTGAGCAGATCGACGACGTTGCACCTGTATCACGTCTACGAGAAGCTGCACCTCGGCAGCCGGGCGGAACTGGCCTGGATGGCGCAAAGGGCCTCGACCATCCAGGGGCCGGCCTCCTCTGACATCAGCACTTGGCATCGACATGAGGCCGGCACGGGCCGGAAAGCCGCGTGATGGCATCGGCCGTGATACCCGCCGCAGCGTCTGCGGCGGCCTGATCTATCGAAAGATATATATCGTTCGATCAGGTGCGGACATTGACCTCAATACTATCGAACCGGGAATGGACGCGTCCTCTTCGGCGGCGACACAATCGAGGATCAAAGGCCGCAATTCAGGGCGTCAGCGCGCCAGCGGATGCATTCGGGTAGGGCATCTGGGGATGGGGAACCCCTTTTCTTGATGCGTTCCAAAAAAAGGGGGAATCTCGATGGCACTCACCATAGCAGCTCATGGCTGTCCCCACTGCAATCCCTCGCGCCGGATGTCATTCCGCACACCAGAGAAATAACGATGAAAACCAAGCAACAGCCCTCTGCCCTGCAGGTGGTGATGAAAGAGGCCAAACGCGCCATCCGACCGCTTATCTGGTTCAGCGGCGGCATCAACGTGCTGATGCTGACCGGGGCGTTTTACATGCTCCAGGTCTACCACCGCGTACTCGGCAGCCATAGTCTGGAGACGCTGGTGATGCTGTCGCTGATGGCGCTGGCGGCGCTCGGGACACTCGCGGGGTTGGAAGTTGTGCGCGGGCGTCTGTTGGCCAAGGTCGGGTCATGGATGAACGCACGGTTGGGCCCAGTCCTCCTGACCGCATCGGTGGAATACGCCGCTTCTGCCCCAGGCCAGGTTAACGCGCGACCACTGCGCGACCTCGACCAGGTGCGAAATTTCTTGACCAGCCCGAGCATCTTCCCGATCCTCGACGCGCCTTGGGCACCGATCTTCTTCGCCGCCATCTTCCTCATGCACCCTTGGCTGGGCTGGTTGGCACTCTGCGGCGGGCTTGTGCTGTTCGCACTCGCTTTGCTGAACGAATACATCACACGCAAACCGTTGACGGAGGCCACAAGCGCTCAGTCGCGGGCATACGTGCAGGCTGAGGCGGCGATCCGCAATGCCGAAGTCGTCCAGGCGATGGGCATGTTGAAGCCCCTGCTGGAGGGTTGGAAGGCGCATCAGGACGAGGCAAATAAAGGACAAGTTCTTGCCGCCAACCGGGGCGGCGTCATTGCGGCCATCGCACGATGCCACCGCCTGGCCCTGCAGATGGCCATCCTCGGCCTCGGCGCTTATCTGGTACTTCGCAACGAGGCTTCACCCGGTATCATGATCGCCGCCTCAATCCTGATGGGCCGTGCGTTGGCCCCTGTCGAGCAAGCGATCGCCACGTGGAAAGCGACGGTCGGAGCGCGTGCCGCTTACCGGCGTCTCACCGCGGTCGCCGGACAGCGCCCGGAGGCCACGCCAGTTCTGCCGCTGCCACGACCGAAAGGCAGGTTTGAGGCTGATAACCTTGTGCTTGCCCGTCAGGGTGGCGAGCACATTCTGAAAGGCGTCAGCTTCCAGCTCAAGCCCGGTGAAGCGATGGCGTTGATCGGCCCGAGCGGCGCCGGCAAGACAAGTCTGGCGCGAATCCTGGTCGGAGCCTGGCGCCCATCCGGTGGTCGCGCGTTGCTTGACGGCATGAGCGTTGTCGAATGGGCGGCCGAGGACAGGGGACGACACGTCGGTTATTTGCCCCAGGACATCGAGCTCTTCGCCGGCACCGTCTCCGAGAATATCGCCCGTTTTGCGTCGCTCAACCCTGCGGTTTTCAACAATGTGGTCAAGGCCGCGGAGTTGGCCGGCGTCCATGAACTGATCAAGGGATTGCCGAAGGGCTACGCCACCGAGATCGGGGAAGGTGGTGCGGCACTGTCCGGGGGGCAACGCCAGCGCATCGGGCTGGCGCGAGCACTCTACGGCGACCCAGCGTTCCTTGTCCTCGACGAGCCTAACTCCAATCTCGACCACGAGGGAGAGCAAGCACTGGCTACAGTCATCGGTGGGCTCAAGGCGGCAGGTACGACCCTGATCTTGATCTCGCACCGGCCAAGCATTTTGGAAAAAGTTGACAAGGTGCTGGTGCTTAACCACGGCGCTCAGGACCTGTTTGGGCCGCGCGATGCCGTGTTCAACGAACTCGCCAACCGCGCCCGCAAGGTTAGCCAGATGCCAAAGGCAGCCCAACTGCCAACCCTCGAACTGGTCAAGGAAGTCAAAGAAATCGAAGAGGTCAAAGAAGCATGACCCGGTCTTCAGCATTGAACGTCGTGCCATTACCCGTCGCGCCGCCCTCCCTCCTGGAACCGGTACCCCTGCGTCTGGCCGGCGTGACGTTCACCGGGTTCGCGATCATGTTCCTGTTCTTCGGCGTCGCCGGGGGCTGGGCAGCCCTGGCACCGTTGGACAGCGCCGCAGTGGCACCGGGCATTGTCAAGGTCGCCGGCGACCGCAAGCTCATCCAGCATCTCGAGGGCGGCATCATCGCGGAGTTGAACGCCGCCAACGGTGATATTGTCAAGGCGGGCAAGGTCCTCGTCCGACTCGACGACACACAGGCAAAGGCGCAGCTCGACCTGTTCCAGAACCGGATAGCGACGCGTGAGGCGCTGGCCGCGCGTCTCAGGGCCGAGCGCGACGGCAAGGCCGAGATCGAGTTTGATCCGGCGTTGCTCGCAAACCCCGCCACCGCCGCGAAGGATGCGGTGGCCGCACAGCGTGACGTGTTCGCGGCGAAGCACCACAACTTGACCGACGAGCGGGAAATTCTCGGCCAGCGCCGTCACCAGACCGAGGATGAGGTAAAGGGGCTGGAGGAGCTCATCGTCACCGAGGACAAGCAGATCGAGGCGATCGAGGGTGAAAGCAAAGACCTTGAGAGCCTGCTCAAGAAGGGGCTGACCACCCGCGAGCGGAACCTGTTGCTCAGACGCCAACAGCGCGAGATCGAGGGCGAGCGCGCCACCAATGTCGCGGCAATCGCCCGTGCCGGAAGCGCCATGGCCGAGATTGACATGCAGATCCTGAACCTCGGCACAGTGCGGCTGAAAGAGGCCGTCGACGAGCTGAGCAAGGTGGAGGCGGAGTTGTTCGACCTCGGACAGCAGGAGCGCTCCGCCAGGGACGTGCTTACCCGCACCGATGTCGTCGCACCGGTTGATGGCATCGTCATGGACCTGAAGGTCCACACGGCCGGCGGTGTCGTGAAACCCGGTGAGACACTGATGACCGTCGTGCCGCTCGGACAGCAACTCGTGGTCGAGGCCATGGTCAAACCAGAGGATGTCGAGACGATCGCCCCCGGACAGCCCGCGCGCGTCAGCTTCCCGGCCTTTGCCCGCTACAACCTGCCGCCGCTCGAGGGCGTCGTGGAGATCGTGTCGGCTGACCGCATGGTGGAGGAGCGCAGCGGGGCACCCTATTTCGCCGCGACCGTGTTGATCGACAAGAGCGAACTCGCCAAGCTGGAGGGCCGCAAGCTGCTGCCCGGCATGTCGAGCGAGGCGATGATCCGGACGGGTGCTCGCACCGTGCTTTCCTACCTCGCCGAGCCGATCACGCAGAACTTCCGCCGAGCAATGCGGGAAAAATAACCGTAGGCCGCCCAGCGGCCGGGCGCCAGTCTGGGCGCCGACCGGGCACAACCGAAAACATCGCACGGGGCCTTCCGCGACGCAGCCAAGACCGCGCCGCGGCCACCCCGAGCGCCTGTCGCGGCCTGATCTATCGAAGGATGTATATCGTTCGATCAGGTACGGGCATTGACCCCAATACTATCGAACTGAGAATGGACGCGTCCTCTTCGCTGGCGACATAATGGCGTATGAGGGCCGCTCATCCAGGCCGCGACCGGAGTGCACTCTGGCAGATGCACCCCGGGGTTATCGGATGTGCGGATCGTTAGAATCTAACCCCAAGGGGACAACGATCATGGCAATTATCATCACCGATTCCGTCACACTGGACGAATCTTCCGGGCTGCAGAACAGCGGTGTCCCGGTCGGTACCGAAGACAACAACGACAACGATATCCTTGTGGCGTCATTGGATGCCACATTCTCCACCCGTCTCTTCACCGACCTCGGGCTGAGCAGCACCTTCAGCGGCACGAACGGCGCGGCGACCAATACCGTGGCCACGCTGAGCGGCGGCTCCACCCTGGAAGGATTCGTCCAGGATGACGGCAGTTCGCTGCCGGTCTACGTCGTGGGCAGCGGTGCCCCGCCCACCGACATTGCAACCAGTTTCACGACGCTCGACGGCGAGGCGATCTACCTGTGCATCGACAGCGCCAGCGGTCTTGGCGACAACCTGGTGTTTGGCGTCGACGCGTCGGGAGACGTGGTCTTTGCGGTCTACATCACGACCAGCGGATCGGACGTCAACATCTCCATGGTCCAGTTCGAAGCCATCGACAATCCCGATACGAACAATCCCGACGACCCCGTCGATCTCACCGGCCTTATCGATGTTGCGATAACTTCGCCGAAGGTCTTCAATTTCGACACTCTGCCCTCCGGGCAAAATCTGTTCGGCACGGTCGGCGACGCCGACGCTGCCATCGTGGTCATCGGTCGCGATATCGACCTGAAGGCCGACAACACCTTCACCAATACCAGCGACACGATAAATACGTCGCAAGGCGGCGGCACCGTAACGATCGGCATCAACAACCAGATGTTCGATGAAGGTGAAGGCGCCTACTTCACCTATGTCACCGATCCGGACCCCAACTTTCTATCGGGCGTTGTCGGCGGCCTCGACCAGAATGAAGCGGACGATCTCGACAACGTGCAGTTCGGCGATACGCTGGATGTCACCGGCGGCTTCCTCGTCATTTCGCAAATCCAGGGCAATACGGACGCAACGCTGACGATCGAAGCCTTTCTGGCTCCCAACGCCGACGGCGCCGATTTCGACACCGCGCTCGGAACCGGCAGCGTGATCGATATCACGTCCATTACGGTGACCGTCGGCGGGACCGTTTACACCTTCAACGCCGACGGCACCCAGGACGGCATCACGGTTTCGAACCTGGACGGCGTCAACGACAAGGTCGAGATCGCGGGGCTCGGCGCCGGCGACAAGGTCGAATGGACGACCGCGACCGATCACAACCAGGTCCTCGTCGAGGACGTCGAGGGCAAATTCGACATCGGCCAGTTCGGATTGACGCAAGGCGTGGTCGAGCATTTCGATATCGGTGACAAGATCCGTTTCGAGGACGACGGCCCGACGGCGACGGAAGAGACGGTATCGGCAACGGTGCAGGAGGACGACCTCAAGGTCGCGGACGGCGATTCCTCCGATGGCATCGACGAGGACGCGACACCCAACCAGGACGAGGCCAGCGGATCGGTGGCATCACTGGTGACGTCCGGCACCGACGCGCCGGTGACCTTCAGTCTGTCGGCCGACACGTCCGGCCTGCAGAGCCTGACCTCGAACGGCGACGCCGTCACCTACAGCGTCGTGGGCGATCTGCTGACCGCCACCGCCGATGATGGCGGAGCCGACGAGCGCATCGTGTTCACGCTGACGCTGGCCGCCAACGGCGACTACACCTTCGACCTGCAAGACCAGCTCGACCACGCAACCGCCAGCGGCGATGCCGGTATCCTGGCGATCGACCTGTCGTCGGTGCTGGTGGCAACAGATGCCGACGGCGACACGGTGACGCCAGATGCCGAAGCCTTCGTCATCAACGTCGAGAACGACGTGCCGGTGGCGTCGGAAGAGACGGTGTCGGCAACCGTGCAGGAGGACGACCTCAAGGTCGCAGACGGCGATTCTTCCGACGGCATCGACGAGGACGCCACGCCCAACCAGGACGAGGCCAGCGGATCGGTGGCATCACTGGTGACGTCCGGCGCCGACGAGCCGGTGACCTTCAGTCTGTCGGCCGACACGTCCAGCCTGCAGAGCCTGACCTCGAACGGCGACGCCGTTACCTACAGCGTCGTGGGCGATCTGCTGACCGCCACCGCCGATGATGGCGGAGCCGACGAGCGCATCGTGTTCACGCTGACGCTGGCCGCCAACGGCGACTACACCTTCGACCTGCAAGATCAGCTCGACCACGCAACCGCCAGCGGCGATGCCGGTATCCTGGCGATCGACCTGTCGTCGGTGCTGGTGGCAACCGATGCCGACGGCGACACCGTGACGCCAGATGCCGAAGCCTTCGTCATCAACGTCGAGAACGACGTGCCGGTGGCGTCGGGTGAGACGGTATCGGCAACGGTGCAGGAGGACGACCTCAAGCTCGCGGACGGCGATTCCTCCGACGGCATCGACGAGGACGCCACGCCCAACCAGGACGAGGCCAGCGGATCGGTGGCGTCACTGGTGACGTCCGGCGCCGACGAACCGGTGACCTTCAGCCTGTCGGCCGACACGTCCGGCCTGCAGAGCCTGACCTCGAAGGGCGACGCAGTTACCTATGAAGTCAACTTGACCGGCGATCTGCTGACCGCCACCGCCGATGACGGCGGAGCCGACGAGCGCATCGTGTTCACGCTGGCGCTGGCCGCAACCGGCGGCTACACGTTCGACCTTCAGGACCAGATCGACCACGCAGCCGCCAGCGGCGACGACGCTCTTCTGGCGCTCGACCTATCGTCGGTGCTGGTGGCGACGGATGCCGACGGCGACGCGGTGACGCCTGACGTCAATGCCTTCGTCATCAATGTCGAAAACGACGTGCCGGTGATCAGCGCGCAGATCTTGAGCGGCGTAGTCGACTTCGCCGCCGGCGATTTCGTCAGCAATTCGCTGAACGGCATCATCGGCGCCGACGAGAACACCGCCGACGACCTGTCGGGCGACGGCACCAAGACCTACACGTTCGCCGACTACTCGACGCCGACCAACGTTTTCTCGGACCTCACGGCGGTGCTTTCGGCCGACGCAACGAAGATCGAGTATTACTCGGACGCCACGCTTGGCACGCTGGTCTACGACATCGTGCTCGATCAGGACGGCAGCGGCGAGTACACCTTCACCGTCCACGAGGATCCACCGGCGGCCTTCACCTCGTTCGACTTCAGCGACCTGCCATCGGGCCAGAACCTGTTCGGCGTCATCGCCGCCGACAAGGCGGACCTCGACGGATCGGCCCTGCTGGTGATCGGTTCTGACGTGCACCTCAAGGCCGATGGAACCTATGTCACCAGCGGCGCCAACGCCAGCGACACCATCAACACGTCGAAGGGCGGCGGACCGGTGACGATCGGCATCGGCAACCAGATGTTCGATCCGGGAGACGGCGCGTTCTTCGTCTATCTCGACAATCCCGACGACGATTCGATCGCCGGGGTCACGGGCGGGCTGACGCAGAAAACGGCCGACGATGCCGACACCATCGGCTTCCAAGGCACGACGGAGGTGACCTCTGCGTCCGTGGAGATCTCGCAGGTGCAGGGCAATACGTTGGCGACGATGGACATCTTCGCCTACGACATTGACAACGTCGCCCTTGGCCAAGTCGACACCGATGCAGAGGCCCGCGCCTTCGCCCTGGATCCCATAGCCAACGCCGACCCGGTCAACATCACCGGGGTCAGGGTGCTCGACGCGAACGGCACGGTGATCGAAAGCTGGACGGACACCGATCCTGGGGATCCCGTGAACCTGATCGACAGCGCCACGGTAGGTGTCATTTTCAACCAGTACAGCGTCACGGTGTCCGGCCTCGGAGCCCACTACACGGTCGAGTTCGACACTGAAGCGCCGCATGACGTGGCCGACATCGAGGCTGTTGCCGGCAAGTTCGACATTGGCGGCTTCAACCTGCTGCAAGGGCAGGATACGCCGGACCAATCGTTCGACTTCGCGGTCCAGATCACCGACTACGACAGCGACGTCGACGGCGGTACCGCCGATGCGTTCGCCAACTTCTCTGTCGGCGTCGACGGCACCGGTATCTTCGACGACGGCATTGCCTGACACGACACCGGCCGGGCGCCAGACTGGCGCCCGGCCGGACACTACCAAAAGCATTGAACCCCGGGGGGCTACCGTGACGCAGTCAAGACCGCAGTTCCAGGAGGTGATGCATCTGGCACGGCGCCAGGCGCCCGCCCTGCTCCTCTTCAGCCTGCTGGCCAATCTTCTGCTGCTGGCCAGCACCGTCTACATGCTGCAGATCTACGACCGGGTGCTGTCGAGCGGGTCGATCGACACGCTGAAGTGGCTAACTCTGGCGGTGATCGGCGCGATCGCCGTCTACGGCCTGCTGGAACAGGCCCGCCGGATGATCCTCGGGCATATCAGCCAATGGCTCGACGACCAGCTGAGTGTTCCGGTGATCGAACGCGCCATGGAGGCTCGCCTCGTGGGTGGCAACGGCGTCGAGGCCGGCCTGAAGGACGTGTCGGATCTGCGCGGTTTCGTTGGCGGTGACGGCATGCTGACCTTTCTCGATGCGCCGTGGACGCCCGTCTTCCTAATGTTCATGTGGTTTCTGCATCCGGCATTGGGCCTGGTCGGAATTGCCGGAGCGATCCTTTTGTTCTGCGGCGCGCTCGCCAATGATTTCCTCACCCGTCACAGGGGTCAGGAAGCGGCGGCGGGGCTGCGTCGCAACCAGGTCGCGGCCGGTCAATACATCGATGGCGCCGAGACGCTGCGCTCACTCGGCATGTCCGAGCCCGCGCTGCGGCGCTGGGAGGAAAGGCAGCAGTCGCTGATGACCGTCCAGGCGCAACTGCTCGGGCGCACGACGACCATCGGCAGCCTGTCGCGCTCGATCCGGCTGGCGCTTCAGGTGGCCGTGTTGGGGCTTGGCGCCTATTTTGTCCTGCATGGCGAACTGACCGCAGGATCGATGATTGCCGCCTCGATCCTGCTGAGCCGGGCGCTGGCGCCGATAGAACGCTCGATCGGCGCATGGCGCAGCCTGGTTACCGCCCGCACGGCACGTCGCAACCTGACGCGGCTTTTCGCCGACACCGGGTCGATGCAAAACGCCTGCGTGAAGCTGCCGCGCCCGCAAGGGCGGCTGAGGCTCGAGAACCTGAACTACTACGCACCGGGTGCGCCGCAGGCCCTCTTGAACCGGGTGGCCTTCAGTATCGAGGCGGGCGAGACCTGCGGCGTGATCGGTTCGTCGGGTTCCGGCAAGACCACGCTTTGCCGCCTCATTGTCGGAACGCTGCGTCCGTCGCTCGGCCATGTCAGACTGGACGGTGCGGAGGTATCGAGCTGGCCATCCGACCAGCTGGGCATGCACATCGGCTATCTGCCGCAGCAGGTCGAGCTGTTCCCCGGCACGATCGCCGAAAACATTGCACGCCTGCGCGACGTCGACAGCGGCGCGGTCATCGCCGCGGCGCAGCTTGCCGGCATCCACGAGATGATCCTGCGGCTGCCAAACGGCTACCAGACCGAGGTCGGGTCACGTGGAGCTCGGATATCGCGCGGCCAACGTCAGCGCATCGCGCTGGCCCGGGCGCTATTCGGCGATCCGGCGCTGGTCGTGCTCGACGAGCCGAACACCGGTCTCGACGGCGACGGCGAGATAGCGCTGTTCAACGTGCTTCGGCATCTGAAGGAAAGAGGCCGCACCGTTATCCTCATCAGCCACCAGACCAACCTTTTGCGCACCGCCGATCGTGTCGTCCTGCTCCAGGACGGCTGCATGTCGATGTTCGGCACGCGCGACGAGGTGCTCGGCGCTCTGGCCGGTCAGACCAAACGCATCGCCCAGCCGGCATCCGTACGGGACAAGATCGCCGCCAATGTGCCGGCGCAGCTGAAGGCAGTGGAGTGAACCCATGGACGATCGATTTGGCGATCTGTCGACGATGCTGGACCTGCTGATGGTCAGCCTGCGCGACATGGTGGACAAGCTTATCATCGCTCTCGGAGATCTGACGGGCGCGGCCTCGAGCTGGTTCGAGGGGCTGGGCCTGCCTGCACGCATCGCGGTGGCGGCAGCGGCAGCCGCGCTGCTTCTGCCCATGCTCCGAATTCTTGTCCGGCGGCGTTCCGGTGCGTTTCGGGCCAGCAAGCGCGACCTGAAGCAGCGAACGCGGCCGGCGCGCGTACTGGGCTACGTCTCGGCGATCGGATTTGTCGGCGGCATCGCGGTCTGGTCCAGCGTGGCGCTTCTGGCAAGCGCCGTCGTCGCCAACGGCGTCGTCAGCCCGGAGGGCTACCGCAAGACCGTGCAGCATCTGGAGGGCGGCATCATCGGGGCCATCCATGTGCGGGAAGGCGACAAGGTCAGCGCCGGCCAGATCCTGATCAGCATGAAGACGACCGACGCACAGGGCCGCTACGACGAGCTTCAGGGGCGCTACATCCGCCTGCTGGCCGCCGAGGCGCGCCTGCTCGCGGAGCTTGCCAAGCAAGACCAGATCATTTTTCCCAAGGAGCTGACCTCGATCGACAGCGAGATCGCGCGAAAGGTGGTTGTCGAGGAGCAGGCGCTGCTCGACAGCCGCCTCGCGACCCGCGAAGGGCGCGAACAGATCCTCAACAAGCGCATAGCGCAGATAGAAGAACAGATCACGGGATCGAGGGAGGTGATCGCGGCGCAAGGCGAGCAACTCGGCCTGATCGACCAGGAGATCGGTTCCGCGACGGTGCTCTACAAGAAGGGACTGGAGCGCCTGCCGCGAATCCTGGCGCTGCAGCGCGCCCAGGCCGACATCCGGGCCAACCAGGCGTCGAACCGGTCGCAGGTCGCGCGCAACGAGCAGCAGATCGGCGAGACCAAGCTGCAGCTGCTCAACCTGCGCCAGCAAGATAGCGAGAGCGCCAATGAGGACCTTGCCAAGGTGCGGGGCGACCTGGCCGAGCTGCGCAGCCTTCTGCCTTCACGCCAGGATGTGCTGGCAAGGACCGACATTGCCGCACCGATCGCGGGAACCGTCATGAACGTGCGCGTGACGACCGAATCCGGGGTGATTTCCGGCGGCCAGCCGCTTCTCGATATCGTTCCCAATGAGCCCAATCTGGTCATCGATTCCAGGATCAAGCCTGCCGACATCGACATGGTGCATCCGGACATGCCGGCCCGCGTGGTGCTGTCGGCCTATCCGACCAGGCACCTGCCGCAGATCCATGGCCTGCTGACCTCGGTATCGGCGGACCGGCTAACGGACGAGAGGACAGGAGAACCCTATTTCCTCGCCAAGGTCAAAGTCGATACCGCCGATCTGGGGAAGCTGCATGACGTCCATCTGTCGCCCGGCATGCCGGCCGAGGTCATGATCCTGACCGGCGAGCATACGCTGCTCGACTACATGCTGGCGCCAGTTCGCGATTCTCTCAATCGCGGTTTCAGGGAGCATTAGCGACTGTCAGCTGTGGAGATGCGTCAGTTCGAACGCGGCTCCGTCCTGGACGATTGCCATGCGCTGCTCGACGGAGCGGAACATGTCCGCGAACTCCACCTCGTCTTCGAACACCACGCCGCCGACCTTGACGCTCAGCGCATCCTCGGTTCCTTTTGGTGCGAAATAGACTTGCGCGATGCGCGACCGGATACGCTCGCCGATTTCGCTGGCTTCCGCCTCGGTGGCGCCCGAGAGGAAGACCCCGAACATAGAAGCCCCTATACGTCCAACCAGGTCCTCCGCGCGCACCGACGATCGTATGGTCGAGGCGACCAGCCGCAAGGCCTCGTCGCCCCATTCAAGGCCAAAGCGCAGGTTGATGGACCGCAGCTGTTCCGAATGGATGACCAGGAAGGCGCCGGATCTCGGCCCTGGCGACGACGGCCTTGCTGTTCTTCGTTCGACCATCGACGTGAACACCGCTCCGTTCAGGCAGCCGGTCATGGTGTCGAAAGTTGCCGACTTGTCGAGCTCCCGGCGATAGTGACGGACCTCGATCTGCTTCAATCCGACGAACAGAAAAAGCGGAACGCCAAGGACAACCGGCAACAGGATCGCCGTGATCATACTGCGCCCAAATGGCGTCAGCGCCTCCGAGAAAAGCAGCAGATAGTTGAGGCCGACGGAAAGGGCCAGGATTCCCGTGGTTCCCAGAAAGGTCAGCCAAACGACGCCTTTCCATGCTGGGACGGTGGTGCTCGCCGATATCTTTGTCACTGGCCGATCTCCTGTGGATGGGCTGGTAATAAGGCCGGTGTGTTGCAATTTCAGTTTCAAGGAACCTTGCAATTTAATCGATTGCGCGATGACCCCATCAAGGCTGCGGACGAAATGGCTTGCTCCTGGGGAAAGCTTCGCCCGTGACGGTTAACAAACCAAGTATCAGGGGTTGAATGGCCGGCTATTGCGCTGGGCCGAACATGCCCATCTCCGCACCCCTGGCTGTCGCCTCCGCCTTGCCATAGAGGCCGTTCGGCAGCGCCGTGGCCCAGCCATTGGAGACAAGCCAGGCGCCGACATCCTGCTTGCCCAGGCTGCACGGTGCGGCGATGGCAAAACGCTCGACGTCCGGCGGCACGAAACATTTCAACGCGCGTCCCCTCAGCCAGGAATTGAAAGCGGCGCGTGCGCGCTGGCCGCAGGGCCAGGTGACGGCGTGAAACGAGCAGGATCCGTCGAGGTCGATGCCTTGCACCCCGCTGATGATCACCTTCCGGCCCATGGATTCGAACATCGCCGACGATGTCGCAATCGGGCGGTAGAGCAAGACCTCCCGCCAGTCGCCAGGCATCGGCGTCTTCGGGGGTACGGCGAGCCCGAGCTCGCTGAGCGGCGGGCGGGGCTCGACCCGTTCGATCTCCGCGGGATCGAGCCGCGGCGGGGCGATGAGGTCTTGAGCAACCTTGCGCGCCGGCTCTCGGCGTTGTGCCTCGATAGTGGCCGCCGGTCGGATTGGCTGCGTGTCGTCCTGCGAAGGAGCCAGGACAGGCCGATCGACCGAAAGCAAAGCCCCGGCCCGACCAATCAGCAGGATACCGGCCAGAAGCAGCAGGCTTCCGAGCCCGATCGGCTGGCGGCTGCGGACAAACCTGCCCATCAGCCCGAACAGGTTCTCAAGGCTTCTCGCCGATCAGAAACCCGACGTCGATTTTGCAACCAGCTTGAGAGCACCTTTTTCAATCCGATAGAACGGCATCGATCGCTCGCTGGATCCGTCGGCCCGAAACCGGAACAGGCCTGTCGATCCACGAAACCCGTTTGGATTTTCGAGATTTTTCTTGCTGAAGCCATCAGGCCCGACCGCACTGGCAATCCCCGCGGTCAGCGCAACCATGTCATAGGCGTAGGCCACATTGACGTCGGCCGGATAGTTGTATGTCGTCCTGAAACGGTCGGCGATCGGCCCGGTTTCACTTGGATCGAGCGTGGCGATATAGGCCCCCGCGAACAGCGGATCCATCGGGTGTTCCAGCCAACGGTTCGTTCCGACGACGGAGATTGTCTTTCCCGGAATGCCCTTTGATTTGAGGGCGGCAAGGATGGATGACGGACTGCCATCGCCGCTGGCAACGATGACGGCGTCGGGGGCTTCCACCAGCGAGCCCATATCGTCGACCGCCTTCGCGCCACTGTCGCCGGCCGAATACGGCACGGTGACCGCCAGCGTCGCGCCGTAGATGCTGAGGCTGTTTGCGACCCGCTTCTCCACGGCGCCGGCGTTTGGGCCCGCCGCGACAAGCAGTACGAACTTCTTGCTGCCTTTCGCCGCCAGTCCCGCGGCGCCCGCCGCGGCGCTGTCCGCTTCGCCAAGCGGCACGGCATAAACTCCGGCGCCGCCGGCGAAATTATCGGCAAGCGCCAGGACCGGTGGCCGCGTCGATCCCGACAGCGTGGCAATATGCTGTGCTGCCGGCAATTCGGTCGGGCCGATGACGGCCTTCGACCCCGTCGTTATGGCCGTTATCGCCAGTTTGCTGGCCAGTGTGCTGTCGCCTCTGGTGTCCTCTACCGTCAGCGTAAGCAATCCATTGCCGATATCCGTCATCGCCAGCTTGGTGGCATCGAGCATCTTCCTGCCGTTTTCGCCTGCCGTTCCGGCGGCGGACAGCGGCAGCAGCATGGTGATCTTCGTCGAACCGGTGCCCAGCGACTGGGTCGCCTGGACTGGACCGGCAACAGCGGCGCCATTTTGCCCGGCAGGTACGGCAACAGCGGCGCCATTCTGCCCGGCAGGCGCGGCGATCGCCGCCGGATCGAGCGCTTCGGAAACGCCGTCTTTCGATTGGCAGCCCGACACCATCATGGCGAGCGCAAAGGCGATTGCCCATGTCCGTGGACAATGGACGCGTCGGCCAGCTTCCATGAATGCTCCACCCTTATTTGCCGCCGGCTTCCCGGTCTGGCCCTCAAGTCATGTTACGGCGGACTTGCTGTGCCGTCTGCATTTCTTTTAACCGCCGAAAAGCCTGGCCCTGAGCGCCTTGACCTGTCGTGCCTGCCCGGCACTCCGGTAGTCGGCGCATTTCATGTATCGCGGCCCGGGCACGAACACACGGCGCACGCACACATTTTTTCCCTGGGCAGGAGCTCCGCCTCCTGGCGAAAATGCGGAAAAGCCGAAGGAGGCCACTGGTAGCGGGCCGGCTACGTCGATGCCGTCCCTTGCCAGGATTGCCCGCGCACGCTGGCAGTAGCGGACTGACAGGGCCGAGAACCGGCTTTCATTGTGCCCGGCGCGATATTTCATGACGGTGGTGCACAGATCGCCCGCGGCCAGCCTGTTGGCCTGCGCAAGATATCTGACCCCAAGAGCGATGTTGGTCGCCGGCGCGCTCAGATCGTCCAGGGAGCCTCGAAAACCGAGCATCCTGGCGGTCGCCGGCATGACCTGCATCAGGCCGACTTCGCCATCGGCGCCCTGCACGTCGGGATCGAACCCGCTTTCGATCTCCATGACGGCATGCGCCAGCAGCGGCTCCAGGCCATAGATCGATGCCTGGCAGCTGGCAAACGCCTTGAATGTCTGCCGGGTCCACTGCGTGGCAGCCTCACAGTGCACCGGTCGCACCGGATTGGAGGACTGTTTCACGGAAGGTCGTTCCAGCCAGTTGGCGCTGGCCGGCGTGACAGCATGGCCAAAGCCGATCAACGCGACCGCACCGGCGATCGCGCTCAGGAATGATCCGTCGGCTGTCATGACGGCCAACAGGCGTGGCTTCGCCTATCCGGTCAGTGCATGTACTCGACCATGCGATCGTGAAAACACTCGCATTTGTTGAGCGTGTCTTCGTCCTTGTAGTTCGTCTTCAAGTAGCCGTAAGCCATGCCGCAAGCGACCTTGGCTTCCGATGCCCAGACGAAGACGGGCCGGGACGAGTTGATCCACTCCGAGCTGTTGGCGGCCGCCACCGACTCGTCCATCAGCTTCACCACCTGCTCCCTGAGATCGACGATGTTGTCGTTCAGCACCAGGTTGGAGGTTCCGACGACACGACAATAGTCGCCCGTCGGACCTTCGATGATGTCGGCGGCATAACCCGTCGACCCGACTGCCAGCAACAGCGTCGCAGCGGAAACCAGCAGTCTTGCAGAACGTTTCATATTGAGCTCCCCTCGATATTAGCGATGTATAACATAGGCAGGTGGTCGTGCGCCATGGCGTTAGATCGTTGCCGTGTGTTGTACGTGCGCCGTGTCGTCGTAAATCAGATTGATGGTGCCGGCGACAGGTGCGTTCTGCAAGACGGCGACGTCGACGAAATTGGCGCCGCCGGTTGTACCATTCGTATCGACGCTGAGAGTGTGTGAGAGCGCATCATATTTCACGAAATCGGCAATATTGGTCCCTGGTCCGGTTTCGAACAACGCCGTCAGGTCGATCTTGTCACCCTCGCCACCATTGTAATCGGTGATGAGATCCTTGATGTCGAGATGATCGAGCTTGAACGTATCGGCGCCTGTGCCGCCGGTCATCGTGTCCTGACCGAGACCGCCGATCAGCAGGTCGTTGCCGTTGCCGCCAATCAACGTATCGTCGCCTCCCCCGCCCCACAGTGCACTTCCGGTGTTGTTGGCGGTCAATGTATCTGCGAAATGCGAGCCGATCGCGTTCTCGAAGTTGCTGATCGTGTCGCCACTCGCCCCCGCTCCGCTCACTGTCTGCGTTGACAGATTGATCGTGACCGCGCCCAACGCGCTGCTGTAGTCGACGGTGTCGCCGGGGCCGGTTCCGCCGTTGAGCGTGTCGGCACCGGAACTCGCGGCAATTACCTCCGCAGTCGTGGTACCCGTCTCCTGATAGCCGGAACCGGTATGGGTTCCGACTAGCGAGACGGACAGATTGTCCGAACTGGTGACGGAGTCGCCATCATGATCGGTGATGCCAAGCGCAAAATTCAGCGTCGTGTCGCTAATGATCGTCTGCGAGTTGTAGGTAAGCGACAGGATCACTAGCTTGGGATCCTCACCGCTGGCGCTTGAGATGTTCTTTACATCTGCTTCGCTGAAATCGAAGAACGCCCCGCTATTCGTTCCGTTGGTCCCCCAATGCGCCGCGTCGATAATCAGCGGCGTGCCATCCGCTTGTGTCACGTTCCAGGTGGCGGAGATATTGTGCGCCGCATTCCAGATGGTCACCAAGAAATGCTCATTCGCATCGTTTCCGCTTTTCCCGATAGCCATCGAGACGTGATCCTGAAGCAGAGCGAACTTGAAGGTCAGGGTCTCGTTCGTGTCCAGGTTACCGTTGCCGATCCCCAGCCCGTTATTGTTCATATATACGTTGTCGTTGACGTTTGACGCGTTGAACCCATCGATAAGGACATCGTAGCCGCTGGCTGGGACCGCACCGTTGCCGAAGCTGCCAACGTTGTTGATGATCGTCGCGTAGTTGCCGTTGCCCGGATGGACCCCCGTTATGTCGAACGTATTGGTCGATTGCAGGCTGTTCGTCACGAGGTGGAAGTCGTAGGTTCCATCTGCCGCGACAGTCAGCGTGAAGTATTCGTTCGCGCCGGTAGCTCCCTGCGCATCCGTGAGGTTCGTGTAGGCAAACATCTCGGACGAATGGGTTGCCGGATCGTAGTGCGTATACTCATAGAACGTATAGAGAGTAGTCGTTCCACTTTTCACGTCGACTTGAGTTACGGCATCGCCAGCACCATTCGTCCCCTGGCTAGTCAAAATGTAGGTCAGTCCAGAGGGCGCGGCTCCCATAGCAAGGCTGATCGCCGAAGTAAGGCTTGGCCCGTCCGCTCCAAAGGACGGCTGCCAGGTGCCGTGAACGTCGGTATTGCTGACGTTCGGCATGATCGCGTCTTGGATGTTGCTGATCGTCGGTGTGTCGTCATCGACATTGATCGTCAGCGAGCCCGTCGCCGTGTCGCCGTCATGATCGGTCGTCGTGTAGCCGACCGTGAACGCCACGTCGTTCTCGTTGGCGCCCGCCGGGTGGTCGATCGCATGCAGCTGGGTCACCGTATAGGCGCCAGCCGTCGTGTTCGACAGCGACACCGATACAACCGCCACCGCGACGCCGTTCTGGATCTGGCTGATCGTCAGCAGCGTGCCGGTCACCGTCTGGAAGAAAGCCCCTTCCGTCACCGACGAGGTCGGCAGGCCGGAACCCGTCAGCAGCGTCGAGCCGGCGCCATCGGCGCCATAGCTATGCGCCAGCGTCCCGGTCGTATTGGCCGTGTCGGGAGTGACATCGCCGGTTCCACCGGGGTTGCCGCCGGCCAGCGCGTCGTCGTCGAGTTGGACGGCGAGGTTGGTCGATACAGTCGGCGTATCGTCATCGATCACCACGGTGAAGCTGGTGGTGCCGGTGGAGCCGTCGGCGTCCGTCACCGTCGCCGTGACCGTGAAC
>NZ_JAMYRC010000056.1:0-39661 GCF_040321205.1 Mesorhizobium sp. M0496
TCCTCTGTAACGAGAAAGCCTCTCAAGAATCCCTCTTTTCCTACTTGGCAAGAGCAAATCAACTTATCTGCGATTCCCCTGCCCTTGAGGGGGAGATGGCCGGCAGGCCAGAGAGGGTCGGTTCGACTGGGCTCGGCCCAATGCAGCAGATCAGGTTGGCGCTTCACGCGAGACGACCCCCTCTGTCGCCTTCGGCGACATCTCCCCCTCGAGGGGGGAGATTATCCGCTTCCCTACTACTCCAACCCGAACACCAGCTTGCCGAAGTGCAGGCCGCCGGCGGCCATGTGTGTGTAGGCTTCGACCGCTTCGTTCTGCGAAAACACCTTGTCGACGACCGGCTCGATCCTGGCTGCACCGATGGCGCGGGCGGCGTCGCGAAGGTCGGACACCGATCCGGTGTTGTTGCCGACCACCTTCAATGCCTTGATGATGATCGGCAGCAGGTTGATGGTGGCCTCGGCGCCGGTGACGAAGCCGATGGTGAACAGCGTGCCGCCAGGCGCGGTGGCGTTGACGGCGCGGGCGAAGGTGGCGGTGCCGCCGGTTTCGACGACAAGGTCGGCGCCGAGGCCGCCGGTCAGTTCCAGCACCTTGCCGTCCCAGTCGGGCGTGGCGCGATAGTTGATGAGATGATCGGCGCCCAATGCCTTCGCCCGCTCCAGCTTCTCGTCCGACGACGAGGTGATGACGACGGTGGCGCCGGCGGCTTTCGCAAGCTGCAAGGTGAAAATCGAGACGCCGCCGGTGCCGAGCAGCACGACGACCGAGCCCGGCCCGACATCGGCGGCACGGATGGCGTTCCAGGCGGTGGTGCCGGCGATCGGCAGCGTCGACGCCGCCTCGAAGGAGAGATGTGCCGGCATCGGCACGACCGAATTGGCCGGCAGCGCGACATATTCGGCCAGCGACCCCGGCAGCGAAACGCCGCGCATCTGCGTCATCTCGTAAGGCCGCGGCCGGCCACCGATCCAGCGCGGCTTGGCATGGACGACGACGCGATCGCCGACGGCGAATCCCGTAACCCCCTCGCCCAGCGCGGCGATCTCGCCGGCGCCGTCGGCGACAGGGACGAGCGGAAAGCTCGGTCCGGGATAATTGCCGCTCGCCACCGCGACATCGACAAAGTTGAGGCTCGCCGCACGCTGGCGGATCAGCACCTCGCCGCGCTGCGGTTCGGGGGTGGCAATGGTGGCGGCGCGGAAGGCGTCCAGCCTGGGTTGGCTCAGTTCGATGGCTTTCATGGTTTCACTCCGGTGGGACGATTGATGGGTTGAGTGAAGCTATCTGGTGCGATATGTCTGGATAATCCTTGCTTTTTACATTTCAGTACTGTGATTTATGCAGCAATCTCACGAGCCGATGACCCTTGCCGAAATGGCGGCCTTCGCGGCCATTGCCGAGGCGCGTTCCTTCACCAGGGCGGCGGCGCGTGTCGGGCGCGACGCGACCATCTTGTCGCGGCGCCTGCAATCGCTGGAGGAGCGGCTGGGCGTCAGGCTGCTCCATCGCACGACGCGCAGCGTGTCGCTGACCGAAGCGGGCGCCGAATTCTTGGTGCGGGTGCGCGCCATCCTCGCCTCCGTGGACGAGGCCGAGGCTGCCGCGTCGGCGCATGCCGGCGGCGGCCCGCGCGGTCTGCTCAGGCTGGCGCTGCCCGGCACGTTCGGGCGCATGTGGATCGGGCCGCTGCTGCCTCAATTCCTTGCCGAATTTCCCGATGTCCGCATCGAAGCCGAATTCTCCAACCGTTTCGCCGATCTGGTCGCCGAGAATTTCGACGTCGCCGTGCGGCTCGGCGCGCTGGAGGATTCGCGTCTGGTGGCGCGCAAGGTGGCGACGCGGCGGCGACTGCTCTGCGCCGCTCCTTCCTATCTCGCCCGAAGGGGCAGACCGGAGACACCGCAGGCGCTGCTTGAACATTCCTGCCTGGGCTTCAGCGGTTTCCAGACCTTTCCCGCCTGGGAGATGACCGACGGCGAGGGCCGAAGCATTCGCGTCGAAGTATCCGGGCCGTTGGTCACCGATGATGCCGAGGTGCTGGTCGAGGCCGCCGTGCAAGGCGTCGGCCTGATGATGAGCACCGACTGGTTGGTCGGCCGCGAACTCGCCGACGGACGGCTGGTGCCAATCCTGGAGGACTGGACGCTGGCCGACGAAGGCGCGATTTATGTCGTCACGCCCTCAACCAAGGGACAAGCCGCCAAGACCCGCGCCTTCGCCGACTGGATCGGCAAGCGCTTCGCGCCGGAGCCGCCGTGGCGGGGCTGAGGGCTGCCAAAGTGATTGGCCGGCAGGCAGAGAAGCGCACTGTCCCGTGCAGGCACAATATCCTTGCCGCACCTTCAGAATACATGTGAAGGGCAAAGTCCGGAGACTCGCCGATATCAGCGCTCTTCACTGAGCTGCCAGCGGCGTGCCTATATCCGAAACGAGTTTGACGAGATCGGCTTGGCGTCTCGTGCCGGTTTTGGCGAAGATACGGTTGAGGTGGGTCTTCAAGGTGTTTTCGCCGATACCGAGCGCCAGCGCGCTCTTCGACGCGGACAATCCGCTGCCGATGCGCAGCAGGACCCGCGCCTCCGCGGGCGTAAGATCGAAAAGAGTGGCGAGAACGGCTTCCGGGAGTGGAGAAGAAGACGTCGTGGTCGAAACGAAGACGGCGGCACATGCGGGCCGAAAAGCCGCGCGAGCGGTTCCTTCGGTCAGCGGCAATATATAGGCGACGGCGGGCGGCTGACCCGGGGCCGAAATAGGCAGGCCTATACCGCGGGAGCCAAGCGAGGCATCCGCGCTCGCGGCACTGGCGATTGCATCCAGCAGGGCGCGGGCCACCGCCGAATTCTGCACCTGGAGCAGGCCGTTCCTGGAAAAAATGGGACCTTGCAGCGAAAACATCCGTTCGGCCGCCCCATTGGCATGCAGGATTGCCCCGTTGGCGCCGGTAAGAACGACAGGCACGGCGAGATGATCGAGCACCTGGCGATAAAGGTTGGCGGTCACGCGGGCCTGATCGAGCAGATCTCCAATCAAGGACGCACGGCGCAGGTGCGGCGAGAGCAATGCCAGGAAGCGCTGTTCTTCAGCTGATATGATTCCTCTGTCGGCCCGCGTCGTGCAGCCCATGAGCCCGATACGGTCCGGCGTATGGACGAATTTGGTGATGCAGGCTTCGCGCAATCCCTGCGGCTTGGCCCAATTCTGGAAAAATGGCGTCTGCTGGAGGTCGGCTTCGCTCATATGCGACAGCGTCGCAACGGGCGTATCGATGTCGCCGACAACCGCGGCCTTCAGCCCGGGAATTGCGTCGAAGTCATAATCCTCCTGAAGCACGCGCATCTGCACGGGATCCCAGGGCGATTGGGCCGCGAAGCGGCCATGATTTCCGGCAGTGCTGGCAAGCGCGACGGTGGTATAGGCCGCGTCGACGGCCTCCGTGATCCGGGTCATTACCCCGGCCCAGCCGTCCGGATTCAAAACGCAATCATAGATATCGCCGATGATCGAAGAAAGAACTTCGCCGCTTAGCCTCTCCACCATGCCTCCTATTCCTGGCGTGCCCACCTCCTTGGATGACGGGCAGCGGTTCGTTGTCTCGTTGCAAGAGGCCGGTCTCACCCCGAAGGATCTTGCCGCGTCATACTTTCGGGTGATGCCACGCGTGGTTATACTCAGTTATGGGTCTAATACGATCGGTTGAACGCCAAATGCTTAACCGTCCTGGATTAGAAAACATTTCGTTCGATATTCTTCGAAGTTGCGGGTTATCGGGGTGTTCCATTGTCACGAAAGACGGTGTTTTCATCGGCTCAACTGCCATCGCATCTCAATGATCGCGATCGATTTTCCCTCTGGCAAGACATCCATGTCGCGCAGATTTGGTCGGTCGAATACGGCATATCGGAAAAGCTCCCTTTCGAAGCCGCGATCGAAGCCACGGCTGTCGGATCACTGGTTCTTGGCCAGATGTCCGGAACGATCAAGCATGCAACGAGGAAGGCCAGCAATATCGCCGATGACGGCAACGACGGTTATCTCCTGCTGATCAACAAATCCGACTCGCTGTTGACCGGCGCCCAGGCCGGCCGCGACTATGGTGTCGGGCAGGGAGAAGCGGTGCTGGTCACGGCATCGGAGGCGCTGAAAATGGCCGGCGCCGACAGCAATGTGTGGACAAACGTGGTGGTCCCGCGCGCTGTCCTGACACAGGCCTTCCCGCAGATCGATGACAGGCTGGCGATGAAGATCAGCGCCGAGAACGAAGCTCTCGATCTTCTCAAGCGGTATTGCCAACTTCTTGAAACCGGCCGCCCTCTCGTCTCGCCCGATCTGATAGCGCACGCGACGGAAACGATCGTCGATCTGATCGGCCTGGTGACAGGCGCCAAGGGTGAGGTTGCCGAACTGGCCGGCTTGCGCGGATTGCGCGCGGCCAGGCTGCAAGCGGTCCTGGCGAAGATCGCGGACAATTTCGCCAGCCCCGGCATCTCGGCGCAAGGCGTAGCGCAAGAACTCGGCCTGTCGGCGCGCTATGTCCACGATCTTTTGCAGGAGTCGGGTATCAGCTTCTCCGAGCGCGTTCTCGAACTGCGCCTGCAGACGGCCCACAAAATGCTTTCGCAGAGACAGAATGGCGAGATGCGCGTCAGCGAAATCGCCATGATGAGTGGCTTCAGCGATGTGTCGTATTTCAACCGCTGCTTTCGCCGCCGCTTCGGCTACACGCCAACGAGCGCGAGGTAGATCGAGAGATGGCCGGAACTCGGACAAACGATTTCCGATTCCCCCTTTTCGAAAGCCGTGATCCAGCGGCGATCGATGGCGCCAAACTGCCACAGTAGACGAAAAAATTAGGGCACCGCGCTCCAGTCCAATTCCGGTGCGGTCCTGCCCAAGACAACAACCGGGCTCCGGTGACATGTCGGCCCCAGGGTGAAATGACTGCCATGTCAGGGGATTGAATGCTGCAGAATATATTTGGATGCCGCAAGGCGAAGGCGTTGAAGTATCTGGCGCTGACGTCGACGGCGCTGGTCGGTCTTGGCCAGCCGATCACCGCCACCGCCGCCGATATCTGGAACGGCACCACCTCCACGGATTGGTTTACCGCCGGAAACTGGAGCGCTGGGTCGGTGCCGACGGCGGCCGATATTGTATATATCAGCAAAACGACACCGAATCCGACTGCTATCAACGCTGGCAGCGCTTTTGCGGACGATATTTACCTTTCGGGCGGCAGCCTTGTCATTTCGAACGGTACGTTGACGAGCGGCCGAGCATTCTTATCCTGGGGGGATAACTCGACTTCTGACGTCACCGTGAATGCGGGTTCCTCGTGGACCAGCAGCAGCAGTCTGGTGGTTGGTAGTTTCGGGCTGGCTACGCTCGATATCCTCAATGGCGGTGTCGTGACGGATGTTGTGGGTATTGTTGCCGGCGGCAGCAACGCTCAAGGCGTCGTAAATATCGATGGCGCCGGCTCGACGTGGCTTAACACTGATAGGCTCACGGTCGGCAGTTCCGGCGTTGGCGCGGTAACGGTTTCCAACGGCGGCAAGGTCATCAGCGACAGCGCCTATCTTGGCCTATATTCAGGTTCGACCGGCTCGGTGACGATCGATGATGCGACCTGGACAAACAATGGAGCGCTCTATGTCGGCCATGATGGCGACGGCGAGCTGGCGATCATCAACGGCGGCGCAGTCAGCAACGACGCGGCCTATGTTGGCAAATCGGCGGGCTCGACCGGCATGGTGTTTGTCGGCGGCGCAGGTTCGACCTGGACCAACAGCGGGAATTTGTCCGTCGGCCTCGACGGGACAGGCACGTTGATGATCTCGAGCAGCGGAAAGGTCAGCAATGCTTCGGGTTATGTTGGCGCCTTGGCGGGTTCGATCGGCAAGGTGTTCGTCGACAACTCGACCTGGACAAACAGCGGATCGCTGAGTGTCGGCGATTTCGGCACCGGCACTCTGGCGATCAGCCACGGCGGCGGCGTCAGCTCCAGCGGGGGGGCTATTGGCGCGAATGCCGGCTCGACCGGCACCGTGTTCATCGAAAATGCCGGCTCGACCTGGACCAACAGTTCCAACCTGGCTGTCGGCGATTTCGGCACCGGCACTCTGGCGATCAGCGACGGTGGCGCTGTCAGCAATGACAGGGCCTATGTCGGCAAGTCCGCGGGCTCGACCGGCATCGTGATCGTCGCCGACTCGACTTGGACAAACAGCGGATCGCTGATCGTCGGCGATTTCGGCAAGGGCGCTCTGCAGATCACCCAAGGCGGCGCTGTCAGCAACAGTTGGGCAACTGTTGGTGCGAAGGCGGGCTCGACCGGCATGGTCTTCGTCGACGGTGCCGGCTCGACCTGGACCAACAGTTCCAACCTGGCTATCGGCGACTTCGGCACCGGCACTCTGTCGATCACCAACGGCGGCGCGGTCAGCAATGCCTGGGGCTATGTCGGCAACTCTGCGGGCTCGACCGGCATGGTGGCGGTCGACGGTGCGGGATCGAAGTGGACAAACAGCGGGAATCTCTACGTCGGCGGTCTCAGCACGGGCACGCTGACGATCTCGAACGGCGGCGCGGTCAGCAGTGACGACCTGTTCGTCGGCTACCAGGGCACCGGTGCACTGCACATCGTGAACGGCGGCAAGCTCACCAACCAAGCCGCGAGCCTCGGCGAAGTCGATACCGCAACGGCGACCGCGACGGTGGACGGGCCGGGATCCTCCTGGAGCACCGATGACGTTCTTGCCGTGGGCGCTGGCGGTCACGCGACACTTTCCATCACCAACGGCGGTTCAGCAGATGCCGATGCCGTCGTTGTCGGCGGGGCGACGACAGCCGCTGGTGCAGTTGCCGTCGACGGGGTGGGTTCGAAATGGACCAACAAGAACGGCCTGTACCTTGGCGATCAAGGAAGCGGCACTCTTGCCGTCACCAATAGCGGCGTAGCCTCCGGCGGCTTCGCCTACATGGCGATGGGTGCCGATGCCACGGCCCAGGCAACGATCAACGGCACGGATTCGCTGTGGGAGATGCATGGCGACCTGCTGATCGGTTTTGGCGGTACGGCTTCGGTGACGCTCTCGAACGGCGGCAAAGTTGTGGTGGACGGCCTTACCATGATCGCCAGTCAGGCCGGCTCGACCGGCAATCTCAACATCGGCGGCGCGGCAGGCTCCGCGGCGACGGGCGCCGGCATCTTCGATCCGGCCGCGTTGCAGTTCGGCGCCGGCACCGGCGCGCTCAATTTCAATCATACCGAGGCAAACTACGCCTTCGGCGCCACCATCAGCGGCCTGGGGACGATCAACCAGATCGCCGGCAACACCAACCTGACCGCCGATTCGGGCGGCTTCACCGGCACCACCAATGTGAGTGGCGGACGGCTGGCGGTGAACGGTTCGCTGGCCAACTCGCTGGTGACGATCACGGGTGGCACGCTGGGCGGCAACGGCACGGTGGGCGGCATCGTGGCGCAGTCGGGCGGCATCATCGCGCCGGGCAATTCGATCGGCACGCTCAATGTCGCGGGCAATCTCGACCAGGCGGCGGGCTCAATCTACCAGGTCGAACTGAACTCGACCGGCCAGTCCGATCTCATCCACGCGACGGGCACGGCGACGATCGCCGCCGGCGCGGTCCTTGACGTGATCAAGACGGACGCCGCACCTTACGTGGCGGGCACACATTACACGGTGCTGCAGGCCGACATGGGCGTTACCGGCACCTATACGATCAGCGGGCTAGGCCCGTTCACCGGACTCTCTGCCAGTTACGATCCGACGCATGTCTATCTCGACGCGGTGCAGGCAAAGTCCTTCGCACAGGTCGGCCTGACGCCCAACCAGATCGCCACCGGCACCGGCGCCGAAAGCCTTGGCAATGCCAATCCGCTGTTTGATGCTATCTTTGCTTTGCCGAGCGAAGCCGCCGCTCAAGACGCCTTCGACCAGCTCTCCGGCGAGATCCATGCCTCGGCCAAGGGCACGTTGCTGGAAGACAGCCGCTTCGTCCGCGACGCCGCCACCAACCGCATTAGCGCCGCCTTCGGCGATGCCGGCAGCACTGCTGCCCTGCCCGTCATGGCCTATGGCGAGGGCGGCCCGGAAATGGTCGCCGCCGACACCGACCGTTTCGCCGTCTGGGGCCAGGCCTTCGGCTCATGGGGCAATACCGATAGCGACGGCAACGCCGCCGCCTTCGACCGCTCGACCGGCGGCCTGCTGGCCGGCGCCGACACGCTGGCGGGCGGCTGGCGTATCGGTCTGCTCGGCGGCTACAGCCATTCGTCTTTCGATACCGATGCTCGCAATTCATCGGGCAAGAGCGACAACTATCATCTCGGTCTCTATGGTGGCACCAATTGGGGCGCCATCGCCTTCCGCACCGGCGCCACCTACAGCTGGAGCAGTTTTTCGACGAAACGCTCGGTCGCCTTCGACGGTTTTGCCGACGCGCTGTCGGCCGACTACGATGCCGGCACCGCGCAGATGTTCGGCGAACTCGCCTACAAGGCCGATGCCGGGCGCTTCAAGCTCGAACCCTTCGCCAATCTCGCCTATGTCAGCGTACACACCGACGGCTTCACCGAGACAGGTGGCGATGCCGCGCTGACCAGTGCCGGTTCAACCACCGATGCCACCTTCACCACGCTAGGCCTGCGCGGCTCGACCGATTTTGCGCTTGGCGGCATGAACGCCACCGCGCGCGGCATGCTCGGCTGGCGCCACGCCTTTGGTGACACAACGCCGCTGTCGACGCTCGCCTTCGCCGGCGGCGACGCCTTCACCATTGCCGGCGTGCCGATCGCCAGGGATGCAGCGGTCATCGAGGCCGGTCTCGACCTCAACATGTCGGCCAATGCGACGCTCGGACTGTCCTACTCCGGCCAGTTCGGCGGCGGCGGTGTCGACCAGGGCGCCAAGGTCGATCTCGGTATCAAGTTCTGACGACAGGCGGAAATGACATAGCCGCGCGGTCCATGAACCCGCCCGCCCCTACTCCGGCGACGGCACTGGTGGCTTCGACGTGACCGCGGCACCGAAAGCCGCGGCAATGACGGCTGCGATCCCGGCGCATTGCGTGGTGGTCAGGCTCTCGTGCAGGAACAGGAAGCCGGCCAGCGCGCCCAGTCCCGGCTCCAGGCAGGTCAGCGTGCCGTAGATGCGGGCCGGCATCCGGGTCAGCGCCACCATCTCCAGCCAGAACGGCAGCGCGCTCGAAAACAGGCCAACGAGCAAGGCACCGACCAGGATCGCCGGCGCCAGCAGCGCGGTTCCCGCTTGCGCCACGCCGAAGGGCAGCACCAGCACGGCGGCGATGGCCATGCCATAGGCGGTGGTGCGCGAGCCCAGTTCCGCGCCGGCTTTCTGGGCCAGCACGATATAGAGCGCCCAGAAGCCGCCGGCCGCCAGCGCCAGCATCACTCCGGTCGGGTCGAGCGGCGCGAGTGAATGAACGAAGGGCGATAACAGCACGATGCCGGCCACCGCCAGCGCGATCCAGGCAAAGTCGGTGGCGCGCCGCGAGGCCAGCGTCGCCACCAGAAGCGGCCCGGAAAACTCCAGTGCCACCGCGATGCCGAGTGGAATGGTGGCAAGTGCGGCGTAGAACAGGAGGTTGAGTGCGCACAGCGTCACCCCATAGGCGACCAGCCACGGCAAGGTGGCGCGCGACGGCCGCATCTGCCAGGGCCGCAGCACCGCGATCAGCATCAGCGCGCCGACGACGAGCCGCAGCGTCGTCGTGCCTTGCGCGCCGATCAGCGGGAACAGTCCCTTGGCGAAGGTAGCGCCGATCTGGATCGACACCATGGCCCCCATCAGCGCCGCTACGGGCAAGGGCGCGGCTTCGCGACGGGCTACCGGCGTCGATGTCATTTCAATTTCACCCTTCCCTGCCGCTCGGCGCAAGCCGCGTCGGCGGCATCGGGATAGGCCGAACCGGCCCGCCTGTCATGAGACAGCAGCCGACTGACTGCTAGGACACGGCCAGGAAACCGGGAGCCGGTTACTGCGCCGCCGCCAGCCGTGGACCGGTCTTGGCGTCGACGATTTCCGGCTTCGCGCTGTCGACCGCACCGTCCCAACCGCCGCCAAGCGCCTTGTTGAGGGCAATGTAGTTGGTCGCCAGCAGGACGCGGCTCTGCAGCAGCGAATCCTCGGCCGAGTAGAGCGAACGCTGGGCGTCGAGCACGTCGAGAAGGCTGGTCTCGCCGGCCTTGTAGAGCATGCCTTCGAGCTGTGCCGCATCGCCATAGGATTTCGCCGAAGAGGCCAGTTTGCCGATCCTGATGCGCTCCTGTGACAACAGCACGAGCGCGTTCTCCACATCCTCCAGCGCCGTCAGGACCGAAGACCGGTAGGCGATGAAATATTGATCGCGTTGCGCCTTGGCGATCTCGACAGCCGCCTTGAGCTGGCCGGCATTGAACACTGGCACGCTGAGCGTCGGCCCGAACGACCAGCCGATCGACGAATTCTTGCCGAGGTCGCCGAGCTTCAGCGCCGCCGTGCTGATGTCTCCGGTCAGGCTGACCGAGGGATAGCGGGCCGCCTCGGCCTGGCCGATCTTGGCGGTGTATTGCGCGTATTGCCGTTCCGCCATGCGCACGTCGGGACGCGACAGCAGGATATCGGCGGGAATGCCGGTCGGGATCGGCAGGCGCGGCGTCGGGATCGGCGCGCCGCCCTTCAGCCGCTCGCTGAGTGCAGCCGGCGGGCGGCCGGTCAGCACCGAGAGACGATGCACGGCCTCGGCATAGCTTGCTTCCAGTGTCGGGACCGCGGCTTCGGTGCTGCTCGCTTGCCCCATCGCCTTGGCGACGTCGGCGGCGGTTGCCGTGCCCGCCAGCGCCATGGTGCGGGTGAGTTCGGCCGTCTGCCGCTGCGATACCGCCGAGCGCCTGGCGAGCGCGATGCGCGCCTGATAGCCGCGCGCCTGGGCATAAGTGGATGCGACGTCGCCGACCAGGGTCAGAAGCGTTGAGCGCAACTCCTCCTGCGAGGCGTCCAGCCCGTAGCGCGCGGCCTCGACGCCCCTGCGGTTGGCGCCGAACAGGTCGAGCTCCCAGCTGGCGTCGAAGCCGGCCTGGTATTCGTTGTAGGTGGCATTCGAGCCCGATGTGGTTTCAGCGGACTTGTTGCGGGTCGCGGAGCCGGAGCCGTCGATCGATGGCAGCAATGTGCCGGTGCTCTGGCGATAACTGGCGCGGGCCTCGCGGATCTTGGCCCTGGCGGTGGCGACATCGAGGTTGCCGGCAACCGCTTCGTCGACAAGCGTGTTCAGCGCGGGATCGCGCAGCCGCTGCCACCATCTCGACAATTGCGCCGGCTGGGCCGGCTTTGTCGGCTTCTGGCCGCTCCAATATGCCGGCATCGCCAGGATGGGCGTTTGATAATCCGGACCGACGACGCATCCCGCGAGCAGGACAGCGGTGAGCATAGGCGCAAGGAGCCGCCCCGCGGCCACCGAGCCACGTTCCAAACCTGTCATGTGAAGTTTCCTTATTGCTGGTTGGCCGTCACCGGCGTCTCGCCCGTATCTTGTTTTGCCACCTTGCCCTTGAAGATGCGGCGCACCGTGACGAACAGCAGCGGCACCAGGAACACGCCGATCACGGTCGCCGCGATCATGCCACCCATGACGCCGATGCCGACTGAGTTCTGCGCGCCGGAGCCCGCGCCGCTGGCGATCGCCAGCGGCAGCACGCCGAGGATGAAGGCCAGCGACGTCATCAGGATCGGCCGCAGCCGCTGTCGCGCCGCCTCCAGCGTCGCCTCGATGAGCCCCATCCCGGCTGTCTGCCGCTCGATGGCGAACTCGACGATGAGGATGGCGTTCTTGGCGGCGAGACCGATCGTGGTCAGCAGGCCGACCTTGAAATAGACGTCGTTGGACTGGCCGAACAGGCTCGCCGCCAGCAGCGCGCCGAAGATGCCGATCGGCACCGAGAGCATGACCGCGAACGGGATCGACCAGCTCTCATAAAGTGCTGCCAGGCACAGGAAGACGACCAGCGCCGAGATCGCATAGAGCGACAGCGCCTGGTTGCCGGACAGCTTCTCCTGATGCGACAGCCCGGTCCATTCGTGGGAGTATCCGGCGGGCAGCTGCGCGACAAGCTTGTCGATCTCGTCCATGGCGGCACCCGAGCTGACGCCTGTGGCCGCCGCGCCCTGGATCTCGACCGCCGCCGAACCATTGTAGCGTTCGAGCCTGGGCGAGCCGAATGTCCAGTGGCTGGAGGCGAAGGCCGAGAACGGCACCATGGCGCCGTTGGCATTGCGGACCTGCCATTTCCCCAGGTCTTCCGGTTGCATGCGGAAATTCGGATCCGATTGCAGGTAGACAGGCTTCACCCGGCCGCGGTCGATGAAATCGTTGACGTAGTCGCTGCCCCATGCGGTCGACAGCGTGTTGTTGATGTCGGCAAGGCTGACGCCCAGCGCGCTGGCTTTTTCCTGATCGATGTCGACCGAGAATTGCGGCTGGTCCTCCTGGCCGTTGGGCCTTGTGTTGGCGAGCACCTTGCTCTGCCCGGCCAGGGCCAGCAACTGGTTGCGCGTCTGGATCAGCGCGTCATGGCCGGCGCCATTGACGTCCTGCAGATAGAAATCGAAGCCGTTGGTGTTGCCGAACCCCTGGATAGCGGGCGGGGCAAGCGCGAAGACCTGCGCATCCCTGATCTTGGAGAACGCACCCATGGCGCGGCCTGCGATCGCCTGTGCGGCCATGGCAGGCGATTTCCGCAGGTCGAAATCCTTCAGCCGCACAAAGGCGATGCCGACGTTCTGCCCGGCGCCGCCGAAGCCGAAGCCGGAAGCGGTGAATACCCCATCGACGGCATCCTTCTCCTCTTTGAGGTAATGGTCGGTCACTTCAGCCAGCACGCGCTCGGTGCGGTCCTGCGTCGCGCCGACCGGCAGCTGCACACTGGTGATCAGGATGCCCTGGTCCTCTTCCGGCAGGAACGAACTCGGCAGCCGTGCAAACATCCAACCCACGGCGACAACGATGGCCAGGAACACGACGAGAAAGCGCCAGGACCGGTTGATGATGCCGTGCGAGCCGTTGCGATAGGCTGTTGTGCCGCGATCGAAGACGCGGTTGAACCAGCCGAACGGACCCGTCTGCGTCGCATGGTCCTTGGGTGGTCGCAGGATGGTGGCGCACAATGCGGGCGTCAGAACCAGAGCGACCAGCACGGACAGCACCATCGCCGACACGATAGTCACCGAGAATTGCCGGTAGATGATGCCGGTCGAACCGCCGAAGAAAGCCATCGGCACGAACACCGCCGAAAGCACGGTGGCGATGCCGATCAGAGCGCCCGTGATTTCTTTCATCGACTTGCGCGTCGCCTCCTTCGGCGACAGGCCTTCTTCCTGCATCACGCGTTCGACATTCTCGACAACGACGATGGCGTCGTCGACCAAAAGGCCGATGGCGAGCACCATAGCGAACATCGTCAGCGTGTTGACGGAATAGCCGAACAGCGACAGCACGCCGAACGTGCCGAGCAGCACCACCGGCACGGCGATCGTCGGGATGATGGTGGCGCGCAAATTCTGCAGGAAGATGAACATCACCAGGAACACCAGCACGATCGCCTCGGCCAGCGTCTTGACCACCTCCTCGATCGACAGCCGCACGAACGGCGAGGTGTCGTAGGGATAGACGACCTCGACCCCTTGCGGGAAGGTCGAGCTCAGCCGGGCGATCGTCGTGCGCACCGCCTCGGCGGTGTTGATGGCGTTGGCGCCGGTCGCCAGGTTGACGGCGACGCCGGCCGCCGGCTTGCCATTGTAGTTGGCTTGCGTCGTATAGCTTTCGGCGCCGAGTTCGACGGTGGCGACGTCATTCAATCGGACCAGCGAGCCGTCCGTCTGGCTCTTCAGGATGATGTTGCGGAACTGCTCGGCAGTCTGCAGCCGGCTCTTGGCCGTCACGGTGGCATTGAGCTGCTGGCCCTTGCGCGCCGGCAGGCCGCCGAGCTGGCCGGCCGAAACCTGCGTGTTCTGCGCTTCGATCGCGGTAGCAACGTCGCTCGGCATCAAGGCATATTTGGCGAGCTGGTCGGGGTCGAGCCAGATGCGCATGGCATAGCCGGAACCGAACAGCTGCGTCGAGCCTACACCCTCGACGCGCTTCAGCGTGTCGTTGACGGTGGCATCGACATAGTCGGCGAGGTCGGTCGAATTCATCTTGCCGTCGGTCGAGACGAAGCCGATGACCATCAGGAAGCCGGTCGAGGATTTGGAAACGGTGATGCCATTGCTCTGCACCACCTGCGGCAGCTGCGACTGCACCAGCTGCAGCTTGTTCTGCGTCTGCACCTGGGCGGTGTCGGGATCGGCTGCGGTGGTGAAGGTCAGCGTGATCGAGGCCGAACCGGTCGAGGTCGACGTCGCTGTCATGTAGTCGAGATTATCGATGCCGGTCATGCCTTGCTCGATGACCTTCGTCACCGAGTTTTCCACCGTCTGCGCATCAGCGCCCGGATAGGTGGCGCTGATGTTGACCGTGGTCGGCGCGATCTGCGGATATTGCGAGATCGGCAGCGAGGTGAGCGCCAAGAGGCCGCCCAGCATGATCACGATGGCGATCACCCAGGCAAAGATCGGCCGATTGATGAAGAATACGGACATCGCTCAGTTCCCGGTCGCGGCGGCAGGCGCCGGTTGCTTGCCGCTATCCGTCTGGGAAGAGCCGGGTATGGCTGACGTCTGTCCGCGATCCTTGACCTCGCCGGTTGTCTCGTCGATCGTCACTTCGACGCCCGTCGCATCGCCGCCGGGGCGCACCAGCTGCATGCCCTCGACGATGACACGATCGCCGTCGCCGACACCCGAATCCACCAGCCAGTTGTTGCCGACGCTGTTGCGCACTGCGAGCACCCGCGTCTCGACCTTCCCCGCGGCATTGATGACCATGGCCGTCGCCTCGCCCTTGGTGTTGCGGCTGACCGCGCGCTGCGGCACCAGGAAACTGTTCTGGGCGACGCCTTCCTCGACCAGCGCGCGCACATACATGCCGGGCAGCAGCAGGCGGTCGGGGTTGGGGAACTCGGCCCTCAGCGCGAAGGTGCCGGTGGTCTGGTCGACATTGGCGCCGGCGAATTCCAGCTTGCCGGTCTGCGCGTAGATGGTGCCGTTCTCGAGCTTCAGCTTGACGCTGACATTGGGGCCGCTGAACTTCAGCCGCCCTTCCGAGATCGCCTGGCGCAGATTGAGCAGATTGGTGCTCGATTGCGTGACATCGACATTGATCGGATCGAGCGCGCGAATGGTGGTCAGCACCGTGTCCTGGTTGGCGGTGACCAGCGCTCCAGGCGTCAGCGTGGATTTGTCGATGCGGCCGGCGATCGGCGCGGTGATCGAGGTGCGGTCGAGGCTGATGCGCGCCGTCTCGGCACTCGCCTTGGCCGAGGCGACATCGGCCTGGGCCTGCGCCAGCGTGGCGGCGGCATCGTCATAATCCTGTTTGGAAACAACGTTCTGCTTCAACAAGCCAGCATAACGGTCGAACTTGGCCTGCGCCGTAGGCACCGCCGCTTCCGCCTTCTGCTGCGCCGCGACCGAGCTGTCATAGGCCGCCTTGTAGCTTGCCGGATCGATCAGGTAGAGCGGCTGCCCCGCCGCCACCTCGCTGCCCTCCTTGAACAGGCGCTGCTGGATGATGCCATTCACTTGCGGGCGCACCTCGGCAACCAGCGAGGCCGCCGTGCGCCCCGACAATTCGGCTGTGATCGCGACCGATTGCGGATGCAAGGTGACGAAACCGACTTCCGGTTTGCCGGCCGCGCCCATGCCGGCTGGAGCGCTGTTCTCCTGCGAGCAGGCGGCCAGCAGAACGGTAGCGGCGAGCATGGCGGCCCAGGGCGCGAGACGGCGTGGATTGGCCAAACGAAACTGGCTAGGCTTGAAAGTCATGGCCTGGATCTTTCCTTGGAGTTGCGTGCGCGTTGGCGTCGGGCCGCTCGGTCGAGGGCATGCCGGCCGATGTCATGACGATGAGCCGCGCGCACTTGCGGGCAACGTCGAGCGATGCTTCGAAGCGGCTCATGTCGCGCTCCTTCTCGGCGGCCGGAGCGTACCCGAGGATCGAGTAGCCGGCCGCGATGCCCATCGCGTCATTATGCCGATCAGCGCCGACATGCCAACCACCTTGCCGGAGTCTCACGCGATCTTGCGGTCATGGTTTCCGTGGCTGTTTGGCGAACCTGAAAGCGGAAGCGACAGCCGCCAGGCGGCGAAGCTCAGGCGGATCGCGCCCTTCAGTGTGTCGACCGGCAGGGCCAGCGGCATGGCGCGTCCGGACAGCGGGATACCGCGTCCGGACAGCGGAAGACCGCGTCCGGCATGGCCGAACGACAATCTCGGACTGGCGGACGCGAGCAGTCGCAGCATGATCATGGCTTCCCACATTGTCGTGCTTCCATGCGTGATTCGAATTGGACTGAAACGAGGGAATGGCGGAGATACGCCCGCCCTGAAGAGCCGACCGGCCCGAGAACGGGTTGGGTACCGGGCCGGTGCAGCCGGTCAGGGTTATCAGTCGTTCCTGGGCTGGGGCGGGAGCTGCCTGCCATCGTTAGGCAGGCCTCTGGGGCCGGCTGCATCGTCCGGCGGGCCGCCCCAGGGACCGGGGGGTGGTCCATGCGGAGGTTCCGCCGACGCGAGGAGTTCGAGCTGTTCGGGGGTCAGCTTGGCGCGCAGTTCAGCGATCGCCTCCTTCAGCTTGCCGGCGGAGACCGCGCGAGCAGTGACGTCGTCGGCCAGTTTCTCCTGGAAGGCGAAGGGATCTGGCCCGCCGCCCGGGCCCGATGTGTCGGGGCCTTTCGCTTCAGGATTGCCGGGGCCATCAGGGCCACCGGGCCGCCCATGGTCGGGCCGCGGCGGCGAAAGCACGGCCTGCAGCGCGCTGGTATAGTCGCGCCAGGCGTCGAGCTGTTCGGTGCGGATGCCGACGCGGGTCTCAAGCGCGGCCAGCCGGGCCGCCAGCATGAATTCCGGCGGCGGCCCCATGCGGCGAGGGCCAAAGCCTTCCGGTCCAAAAGCTTGCGGGCCAAAACCCTGCGGACCATGCCGCATCGGTCCATGCGGGCCGGGCCCATTCTGGCCGAACCAAGCCATTGGGCCATGGTCGGGTCCATCCTGCATTGCCATGACCGGTGGCGCCTCGCCGGGGCCCGGATCGGGCTGTGCCGCCAGCACGGGGTGAATTGCGGCGACGGAAAACAGGCCGAGCGCAAGAAATCTGCTTCGCATGACGGTGTTCCTTTCTCTCATGCTTCGGACAAATGAGAGGATAGGAAGCGTGTTTGTCCGCTTCGCGTCGGCGTGTTGCCGAAGGTTTCCGCAAAAGGGCAATTTGTTTCCGAATGTTTCCACGCGCCGGCCGGAAACATTCAGTTGCAATTTTCCATGCCGCTTGGGCGCGGCTCTCCCTATAATCGCGGCCAAGCCCCTACAATCACGGGCAAGGGCACGATGATGCAGTCACAACCCCATATCCTCGTCGTCGACGACGACCGTGAGATCAGGACGCTTCTCCAGCGCTATCTCGACGGCCAGGGCTTTCGCGTCTCGGCGGCGGCGGACCGGCGCGAATGCGAACAGAAGCTTGGCCAGGGCCAATTCGACCTGATCGTGCTCGACGTCATGTTGCCGGACGGCTCGGGGCTCGATATCTGCCGTAGCCTGCGCGACCGCAAGCCGCACATCCCGGTCATCCTGCTGACGGCGCTGAAGGAGGATGTCGACCGCATCATCGGCCTGGAACTCGGCGCCGACGACTATCTCGGCAAGCCCTTCAATCCGCGCGAACTCACCGCCCGCATCCGCGCCGTGCTCAGGCGTTCGACGCCCGATGAGGTGCCTGCGCCGCCGCGCGCCCGTGTCTACCGCTTTGCCCGCTACAGGCTGGAGCCGGACACCCGCAAGGTGACGGATGCGCAAGGGCTGGCCGTCGATCTCACCGGCGCCGAGTTCGACCTGCTGCAGGTGTTTCTCGACCGTCCCGGCCGGTTGCTGTCACGCGACCAGCTTCTCGACCTGACGCAAGGCCGCGAGCGCGACCCACTCGAACGTTCGGTCGATGTGCTGGTGAGCCGGCTGCGCCGCAAATTCAGCGATACCGGCGACGGGCCGCTGTTCAAAACAGTGCGCAACGGCGGCTACCAGCTCACCGCGCGCGTCGACACGGTGGAGAGCCAGGCGTGAACTCGCTGCGCCGGCGACTCATCCTGCTGCTGGTCGCCTCGATCGTCGGCGTGGTAGCCCTGGCAACGGCCGCCGTCATCAGCGTTCGGGGCGGCGGGCCGCCTCCGGAATTGACCGTGCCCTGGGTCGCCCAACAGATGGAACTGGTGGTAGGGCTTCTGCCCGGCCCGATC
The DNA here is from genome assembly GCF_040321205.1 of Mesorhizobium sp. M0496. Classification (NCBI taxonomy): domain Bacteria; kingdom Pseudomonadati; phylum Pseudomonadota; class Alphaproteobacteria; order Hyphomicrobiales; family Phyllobacteriaceae; genus Mesorhizobium; species Mesorhizobium sp. M0496. Next base: position 18,410 of record NZ_JAMYRC010000056.1, read on the forward strand.
CCGGACGTCCTGCGGGTGCAATTCAGCGACCATCCGGCTGGCGGCAAGGTGGATCGCGCGGAAACGGCGATGCTCAACGACATATTGCGCCGCCGGGGCCTCGATGTCCTGGCCGTCGTCAACGACAAGGCGGATGAACCCGGCCAGCTTGCATCGGTGCGCCTGCCCGACAATCGCTGGGCGATCATGGAGGTTCCCCACATCAATCCGCCACGGCGCGAATGGCTGGTTCTGGCCGGCTGGATCTCGCTGATTGTAGCCGGCGCCACGGCGGTGTCGGTCTATTTCACCTCCGTACTGATCCGGCCGCTCGAGATGCTGGAGGCCGCCGTCTCCAAGATCGGATCGGATGGCGTGCTGGCGGCGGTGCCGGAAGTGGGTTCGGCCGAGGTCAAGGCCACCGCGCATGCGCTGAACCAGCTCTCGTCGCGGCTGCGAACCGCCATGGAAAGCCGCATGCGGCTGGTCGCCGCCGCTGGCCACGATCTGCGCACGCCGATGACGCGCATGCGGCTGCGCGCCGAGTTCCTCGACGACGAGCGCGACAAATGGCTTCACGACCTCGACGAGCTCGACCGCATCGCCGACAGCGCCATCCGCCTGGTGCGCGAAGAGGTGAACCAGGACGCCGTCGAACCGGTCGATCTGGAAAAGACGGTGCGCGATATCGAAGCCGAGATGGTGTCGCTCGGCCATCCCGTCTCCATCGGGCACCTGGACAAGGTTTGCGTGCGGGCCGGCGCGCTCGGCCTGCGCCGCGCCTTGCGCAATCTGATCGTCAACGCCGCCACCCATGGCAAGGCGTGCCGCATCGACCTTGCCGTGGCGAACAACCGCGCCGTGCTGACCATCTCCGACCATGGGCCGGGGATTCCGCCGGAGCTGCTGAACAAGGCGTTCGAGCCCTTCTTCCGCGTCGACCCCGGCCGCCTGCAATCCATTCCGGGCGCCGGCCTCGGCCTCGCCATCGCCAAGGAAATCATCGAGCGCTACGGCGGCACCGTGACGCTGGAAAACCGCAAGGGCGGCGGGTTGGCTCAGACGGTGGTGTTCAAGGCGGTGTGATGGCTGGCGGCCCGCAGCAGAGGCCCGCTCAGCCGGAGCCGGGCGGCAACCGACGAAAATCCGGCGACCATGCTGCACCGCGCAAAGCCAATGACTTCGACTAATTTCTCCGCGGAAACATGATCTAATCCATATAGTATAAATATAGATTGCAAAATTTCGACGATCTACCAAAGAGCCATGGCTTTCTTGTTCCTATAGGCCAAGACCTATTCCCAATCAATCGAAGCGGGAATGTCGACACGACTTAAACCATAGGATTTAAAATCTGAGAAAAATCGCCAAAACCGGCGAGAGATGACCGGTTATGTCAATTTTTAGCGCTTGCTCACATAAGTATTTCAGCCGGGTAGATTTTTTGTGTTGCGCCGCACAATGCCGTAGCCGAACGATCTCCTGGGGGACTCGTTTGCGACTGGACATACGCCGTGGAGGATCCCACCAGGTTGACCAACTGTGCGTCCGTCGATTTCGAGCCCGGCCCGATCGGACTCGCCCCGATCGGACTCGAAAGGCGCGGGTTTGACGGTGCCGGCGCTCTGGGGAAGCTCGTCCCCCTTGGCCTGCCGCTCGAAACGGCCAGCTGGCAACTTCGTCGCGGACATCACGCCGGCGGAAGCCGCTAATGGGAAACGCTCGCGACATCCAACTGGATGCACTGAGGGCCATCGCCGTGACGATGGTGTTGTATTCCCATTTCTTCGCGGCGGGAGGATCTTCCTTTTGGGGCCATATCGGCGTGCGGCTGTTCTTCGTGCTAAGCGGCTTCCTGATCACGCGCCTGCTCCTGGAAGCGCGTTCGGCGGCCGAATTTGAAACCGGCCCCGCGCTGCGATCCTTCTACATCAGGCGCGCGCTGCGGATATTCCCGCCCTATTTTGCCGTCCTGGGTTTCGTCTGGTTGGTCGACCTGGACCAGTCCAGGGGGTCGTTGGTCTGGCATGCGCTTTATCTGTCGAATTTCTGGTATGCGCTACGCAATGACTGGAACCCTTGGGTGCTGTGCCATTTCTGGAGCTTGAGCATCGAGGAGCAGTTCTATCTCGCCTGGCCGCTGGTCGTCCTGCTGGCCCCACGCCGCCGATTCGAGACGATCTGCATCGGCGTCATCGCGCTGTCGCTGGCCTATCGCTTCTATTGGCCGGTCACCGCCAACCCGGCGTTGGCGCGCGACCTGCTGCCGCCGGCATCCATGGATGCGCTGGCGTCGGGTGCGCTGCTTGCCTGCTGGCGGTCCAGGGGCGCCGGCCTGCCGCAATGGATGCGGCTCGGCTGGCCTGCCTTCGCGGCCGCATTCCTGATGATCGAGTGGTTTGTCCCGGCCCCTGCCGATCCGACCCTGGAATGGGCCCATTGGCTGGTGCGGCAAGTCCTGCCCCTGGTGCCGCTGATGGTCATCGTCGCCGCCTGTTCGCGCGGCCTTGGCGGCCGCCTCGGCAAGCTTGCCGAATTGCCGCCGCTGCTTGGTCTCGGCCGCATCAGCTACGGCGTTTATCTCTATCATCCGATATTGCTATCGCTCGCCGTCAAGTCGCAGCCCTGGATTCCGCTCAATGTCTCGGAGCAAGGGCCAGGGCGGTTCCTGGTTGCAAGCGCAGCCACAATCGTCGTGGCCTCGATTTCCTGGGTGGTTTTCGAAAGGCCGCTCAACAGCCTCAAGCGCCACTTCCCCTATGTCGCACGCGCCAGTGCCGCACAGACCGGCCATGGCGGTTGGCTCGCGAGGGCGGCCGGCGGATCGCCCGATGGCAGGACGCCATCGCTCGACCTCCAGCGAACGGATGCAAGACGATGACCGCCGCGCCGCTCGTCTCCGTCCTGCTGCCGGTCTACAATGCCGGGCCCTATCTCGCCGCCGCACTGGGAAGCATCCTGCGGCAGGATTACGGCCGCCTGGAAATCATCGCGATCGATGACGGGTCAACCGACAATTCGCTCGAGATCCTCGAGCGATGCCGGGAGGCCGACAGCCGCATCTCGATCATCTCGCGCGAAAACCACGGCCTCGTCGCGACGCTCAACGAAGGGCTGGCGGTCGCCCGGGGCGAGCTGGTCGCGCGGATGGACGCCGACGATGTCGCCTATCCCTGGCGCTTGTCGCGCCAGGTGGCGCTGTTTGAACGGCGGCCCGAGTTGGGCTTCTGCGGCGCCGGCGTCGACATGTTGATCCGCGGCCGCATCGCCAGGGGCAAGCCCGATCCGGTGTTCCAGTTCGGCCGCATCCCTATATTGGCGATGTTCTTCACGATCTTCATGCACCCGACGGTGGTCTTCAACAGGAAGATCGTCAACGACGGCGTTCTCCACTACGACCAGACCTACAGGCACGCCGAGGATTTCGATCTTTTCAGGCGGCTGGCCGGCCGTTACCCGGCAGCCATGATGCCCGAAAACCTGGTCGTGTACCGCGTCCATCAGGCAAGCGTGACCAGCCGGCACGTCAAGGAGATGCGCAGGACGCATTTGCGGATCGTGGCCGAGAACCTCGAGCGCGAGGGCCTGGCGGAAACCACGCGGGACCTGCGCGACATTGGCGACACGGTCAGCCACGACACCGTTACCCGTGCGGCCAACTTCATCGTCGCGCTGGAGGAGGAGATTTGCTCGCTGCCGGCCGCGACGCGGCCGAGCTTCGAGGCCGGTGCGCTGAACCTATTCTATTTCATCTACCAGCTCGTAGCCGACGAAAAGCAGCCCCCGCTGACGCATGAATTGCTGACGCGGACCGCGAAGTGGAACGTCATCCGGCGTCGCGAGCAATATGCGCTGCGGCCCGGCGCCTGGGCGCCCTGGCTCAGCCTCGCCTCGCTGTCGGCCAGCAGGCAAGCGGACGCCATGGCATACTTCTTCAAATCCGCGCCCGCTGCGGCGGTTTTGGCACCTTATCAGGCGGGCTGAGGGATGATCGTCAAAGCCCACCAACCCCTGCAGCGCGATCGTTCGACGGCGCTTGGCGCCGCTTCGACCGGTCCCCGCCCGGAACGATCGGCGCCGGAAGTCAGCTTCATCATCTGCACGCGCAACCGTGTCGCCGTGCTGGAGGCCTGCATCAAGTCGGTGCAAGCCGCGTGCCGCGCACATGCCGGCTTCGCGGCCGAACTCGTGGTCGTCGACAACGGTTCGAGCGACCGCACGGCCGAACGCCTGGCCAGCATCGCCGAGATGTCGGACATTCCATTCACGGCCATTTGCGAGCCGCGTCCCGGATTGGCGGCTGCCCGCAACGCCGGGCTGAGGCGCGCGCGGGGCCATGTGCTGGTCTTCGTCGATGATGATTGCGCGGTCCATCGCGACTACCTGCGCGATCTGGAGCGACATTATGCGTCCGGGGAACGATGGCTCATCCGGGGAGGTCGTGTCGAGCTTGGCGATCCCAGGGATTTGCCGTTCACCATCAAGCGGTCGCTTGTGCGCGCGCGGCTGACACCAGATGTTCATCCCGGCGGTTTTGTGCTGGGCTGCAACATGACGATGCACCGCGATGTCGCGGCCCGCATCGGCTATTTCGACGAACGCTTCGGCGCCGGCGGCCCCCTGCGGTCGGCCGAGGACACCGATTACCTCGTGCGAGCGATGTTGCTCGGCATCCCGGTCGAGTATGTGCCTGACATGACGATATTCCATCATCACGGCCGGCGGGATCGCAAAGCCATCGAAAAGCTCCACCGCGACTATAGCCTGGGCAATGGCGGGCTCTGCCTGAAACATGTTCGCCATGCGCCCTGGCTGCTTCGCCATTTCTACTGGGCCGCAAGAGGGGCTTTTCGCGAATTGGCGGGCGGGCCTGCGTTCGATCGTGAACTCAACCTGTCGCACTGGCCGATCGTCTCCATGAATTTGCTCGGCGCGGCCAGGTTCGCGGTTCTCCTGCTGGCGAGACGGCCGCAGGCTCCGTTGCGGCAAGATCAACAAGCCAATGCCCAGGCGAGGTGAAATGCTATAATGCCATTGCTACCGCCAAGCCTGCCGATGCTGTTCCGAGCGTTCGGAAAGCGGCAACTGCGACTGCTTCCGGCCGTGGTGGTTCTCGGTCTGGTCAGCGCTGCCCTCGAAGGGTTCGGCATCGGCCTGATCATCCCGTTGCTGGGCATCATCATGGGACACGGGGATGCGGCGGGAATGGCCGGTTTCTCCGCTGTCCTCCAGCACGTCGGATCGGGCTTGAGCGAACGCGACCGGCTTGTCGCCATTTCAGTCGCCATCCTCGGCTCGATCGTCCTGAAGAACGTCTTCGCCTTCGCCAACACGCTGCTGACGACCTTCATCTCCGGCAAGGCAAGTCATTCGATCCGCAGCGCCTTGTCGGAGCAGCTCTTGCGGGTCGGTTACCCGTTCTTCCTGCGGCAGAGTCCGGGACGGCTGCTCAACATCATCTCCAACGAATCCTGGCGGGCGTCCGATGCGATCCAGATCATGCTGTCGGCCATCGTCAGCGCATCGGCCGCCATCATCCTCCTGGCTTTCCTGCTGCTGCTTTCGTGGCGCATGACGCTGCTGGTCACGCTCGGACTGGCGCTCGTCCAGATCGCGCACGCCATCCTCTCGGCCAATCTGAAGGAGCCCAGCCGCAGCGTCGCTTCGCGCAACGGCCACCTCGCCTCGCAGATGCTCCACCTTGTGCATGCCGGACGGCTGATCCGCATCTTCGGACAGGAGAACCGGGAGAAGGCGATATTCGATACGGCGTCCGATGCTGTTCGCCGCGCCTCGTTCGCCCTGCTTGTGCGCCAGGGAGCGTTGCCGCCGCTGACGGAGGTTCTCCACGCCATGCTGTTCCTGGCGGTGGTGATCGGCGCCTGGCTGGCGCAAGTGAGTTTCCCGCTGATCATCGCGTTCGTCATACTGCTCTACAGGCTGCAGCCGCATATGCGGGCCCTGCAAGGGTCGTGGAGCCAGCTGCAAGGCCTGAGCGGATCGCTCGAAGAGGTGACATGGATGCTGGATCCCACTGGCAAGCCGCAACCACCGCAAGGCGACGGGCCGTTCCACGGTCTACGCCAGGGCATCAGGTTCGATGATGTGACCTTCACCTATTCCGGCACAGACCGGCGTGAAGTGGTGCTGCATTCGGCGACGTTCGAAATCGGCAGCGGCCGCTCGACGGCGCTGATCGGCCGCTCGGGCGCCGGCAAGACGACGATCGTCAATCTCCTGTGCCGCTTTGTGGAACCCGACACCGGCAGGATTCTGGTCGATGGATCGCCCCTCGACCGGATCGACGCCAGCCAGTGGCGACGGCACATCGCCCTGGCCAGCCAGGAGCTGGAATTGGTCGATGGCACCATTTTTGAAAACATAATCTACGGGCAGGACGCGGCGACAGTCGGCGACGCCGAGGGCGCCGCAAAGTTGGCCGAAGCGCATGAATTCATCGAACGGCTGCCTCAGGGTTACGAGACACTGGTTGGCTACAGGGGTGTCAATTTGTCGGCGGGACAGAGGCAGCGGATCGCATTGGCCAGGGCCCTGGTGCGCGATCCCGATCTCCTCATCCTGGACGAAGCCACCAATGCGGTGGACGGACTGTCGGAAGCGGCAATCGTCGAGACCCTGAAGTCGAGAGCCGGCCGCCGCACGACCATCGTCATCAGCCATCATCACAGCACCATCTCGTTCTGCGACGACGTGGTTATCCTCAGCGGCGGCCGGGTGAAAAAGCAGGCACCTTTCGGCGCCCTGGCATCGCTCAGCATGGACGAGCTTTACCAGCACGAACCGCTAGACTGATCCGTGTCGCCCAAAAGTGCGCAGCGGTTTTTGGCTCAACGACATGCATAAAAACGAGGGCCATGCGATCGCTTCCCGCAGGCGTTCGTGGCCTGCCGGCTGGCGGGTCGCCGCATGGTTCGAATCAGAAGTCCAGGAGATTGCCGCTGACACCTTCCGTGATCGCACCAATGCGTTGCGGAGCTGAGGCACGCTAGCTTGCCTGTGCGGCGGACCTGTCGATCCGCCTGGCCGGTGCCCCATTGGTTTACTCTCCGGATGAGGTGCCGGCCTCCCCTCCTGGCGCTGTCGTCCGGGGTCACCTCCGGCCGTCCGGCGAAGCGTTCTCGCGGAGCACCCTGGAATGACGAGCTTAAGTCGCCGCGCGGAGGGTCCTGCGGGTGCGCCGCCTGCCCGTTGCCCGTGCCTTCTCCGCCATCACGCCGGCAATCTCGACCACCTCACCCTCGCGCTGTCTGCCGTTGGTGGCCTTGTGGAGCCGCTCGTAGGGCAGCAGCTCCTTGATCCGGGCATTGAGCGACACGATTTCGGCCCTGAGGTCCTCGCACTCCTGCCTCTGGACATCGAACTGTATCTGTTCCGATGCCTGTTGCAGCGCAAGCTGTGAAAGATTGGCGTTCAACTTCGAAAGGCTTGTCTTGTCGCTTTCGTTCTCGTTGGTGAGCGCGGACAATCTTTCATCGGCGATTTTCCTTTCGGCCAGGGTGTCGTTCAATTCACTCTTGAGCCTGGCGATCTCGCTGACGGCGTCGCTGTTCTCGTTCGAGGTTTGCTCCAGTCGCGACTGCAGATTCTGGATCTCCGAACCCAACCCGCGCATTTCCGCCTGACCGCGAGCCAGCTCGGCTTCCCTGTCGCCTTCCATCATGCGGGCCGCTTCGGTTGTTTCCGACAGCTTCGCCTGTGCGGCCTCAAGCGACTTCTGGAGCCGCATCTCCTCCTTCTCGCTCTTGCCGAGCGCGGCCAGCAGTTCCGCAAGCCGCGCGGCTTCGCTGGCATGGATCGTCGAGAGCTCGTCGAGCCTGTGGCGCGCCTGGGATTCCCGCTTCAGCGCCTTGTCGAGTTCGATCGACAGGTTGACATGCTTTTCCCGCAGCATCTTGCTCTCGCGCAAGCGCCTGTTGGCCTCGACCGTTCTGCCGGTCAGCCGCTTGGCGATGTCGCCGAACTCAGCCTCGCGCTTGGCGCTCGCATTGGCTGTCTCCACGAGTTCCAGCCTTGTCGCGGCAAGCGCCGCACGAAGCGCCTCCCTGTCCTGAACCAGGCTTGTCTCGCGCTGTTGCAGCAGGTCGAAAGCGCCTTCACGCTCACGCAGCTTTCTCACCGCGTCGTGCAGCTTTTCCGACAGCGTTCTTTGTTCGGCGGCCAGGCCGGCATTTACCAGCTCCAGTTCGTTGGCGCGCAGTATGTCGCTGTGCAGGATGTTGAGGAATTCGCGCGTCAAATGGTGTGAGGTCCCGATCTCCGACAGTCTGTCGTTGATCTCCTCCAGATAATCCCTGGCGTCATGGAAGAGCCCTTCAAAGGCACTCAATGCAGCCAGTCGGGTCTGGGTATGGGGTGTCAGTCGTGGCGCGGTTTCGGACCTGTCCGTATCGTCCGTACTGTCCGCGTTGTTCGCACCATCCGCATTTGCCGCATTGGCCTCGGATGGCGGGTCGTCAGGTCCTGCGGGGGGATCGGCGACATCGTCGCTCTTTGGCGACGCAAGATCCTCGGCGTCGAGACTTGCACCCAGCGCGTCCGCCAATTCGATCTGCAGATCCTGGTCCGCCAATTCGACCTGCAGGTCCTGGACTGCTTTGTCTACCTCTTCAGCACGCTTGATCAGGCCTCTGAAGTTCATGACCGAACTCCCTTTACGCATACCCTCAACCCAGAACTTAACGAATTGCTAATATATCCTACATCCGCTGATTGCGTAGGGGAAGCCCGCGTTGGCACAAAGGTTAATTTGGGACATTTGGGGTGGGATGCCGCGAGCGACGCGATGCCGTTGCCGTGGAAAAGCTTGTTCCTTGTCTCACGGTTTGGGGGCTCTGAAGGGCGGCAAGACCCGTGGCTCGCAAGGCAAAGCCCGCGCCGGGAGACCTCGGGCGAGATGTGCCGCCGAGAACTCGCCTGATCCGGCTTGGCGGGCGCTGGGTGATTATCGCGGACGAGACTGAGTGCCCTACCCCGAAAGCGTCTCAGCTGCCTTTCGGGGATGGCACCAACTGGATCGGAGGTCGCTCATCGGGCGCGTTGCCCAGCGCGATGGCGACCCGGTCGCGCCCGTTGCCCTTGGCATCGTAGAGCGCGTGATCCGCGGCATTGGTCAATTCGGCCCAGCCCACGCCATGCTCGGGGTAAGCAGCGACCCCGAACGAGGCTGTGACGGTGCCCAGCGTTCGGCCGCGATGCGTCAAATGAAGCTTCCTGATTGCCTGGCGCAGCGCTTCCGCCCGCTCGGCACCTTCCTGGACCGAGCTTCCCGGCATGACCAGGGCAAACTCCTCGCCGCCGTAGCGCGACACGACATCGCTATCCCTGGCGTGCTCGATCAAGGTGGCGGCGACCTGCTTGAGGACAAGGTCGCCGGCTTCGTGGCCGAACGTATCGTTGAACTGCTTGAAATGATCGACATCGAGCATGATGACCACCAGCGGCTGGCCCGAGCGCTCCATCCGGCGCAGTTCGCGGCTGCTCGTCTCCTCGAGATATCGCCGGTTGAACAGACCGGTGTTCGGATCGCGGATCGACTGCTGCCGCAGCGTCTCGCGCAGGCGCAGATTGGCCAGCGCCAGCGCCAGCGTGTCGACGACGCCGCGCAGGATCTGCTGTCTTTCAGCCAGCCATTGCGGCTTCTCGGCCGCATTCGGCTCGCACAGATGAAGGATGCCCAGCGTTTCGCCTTGCGCCGCCAGAGGCATGCAGACATAGCCCTTCTTGCCGTTCTCGGTGATATGCGCGCAGCGCGGCGTGAGCATGCCGGGGCCGGCGACATGTTCCTGGCCGCGTCTGAGCGCCCAGCAGTCTTCCGGCGCGAATTGCGTGGCGCTCGAGCGGACGTCGCCCCAATGGGCCATCTCTTCCACCAGGTTGCGCGACGCGCTGGTCAAGTGGACGGTTCCGCTCAAGCCACCGAGGAACTCGGCCATGGCGGTGCCGACCACCGAGAACGCTTCCGGGAAGGTGACGCAGGCCTGCAGCAGTTCCCCAAGCTTCACCAGACGGGTCGTGTTTCGGACTTCTCGTGCAGTTCGCGGTTGAGGAGCGCCAGCTGATCGGCACGTTCGTTGACCACCCCTTCCGCGCGCCGCAGCTCGCTGATGTCGTTGAGCGTGAGGACCAGACCGCCTTCGGATCGGCTGAGCGGACTGCAACTGGCGATGACCGGCAGATGCGAGCCGTCGGATCTGGTCAGGCGCACTTCGCCCTGGTGCCGGCGGCCGGTGGCTAGCGCCATTTCGATGGGAGAAGCGCCGGCCGCGAACGCGCCGCCTCTGGGGTCGCGAACCGTCAGCACCGAATCCCATTGCTGCCCGACGATCTTGTCGGCGCGCCGCCCGATCATCGTTGCCGCCGCCGGATTGGCGCTGGCGATGCGGCCGTCGCCGTCCAGAACCGCGATGCCTTCGGCAGCCGTCTCGACGATGTCCTCGACATGCGCCCGCGCCGATGCAAGCTGGTCCGCCATCGTGTTGAAGCCATCGGCCAGCTGCCCGAATTCATCGTTGCGGGCGTGACTGATGCGCGCCATGGCATTGCCTTTCGCCAGCGCTTCCATGCCGCGCATCATGTCCCTGAGGCCGGAGCCGAAACGGCTGAGCAGCAGCCATGCGAAGCCGACCGCGACCAGCACGGCGGCCGCCGCGCTGAGGCCAACCAGCCAGAGCAGGCTGTTGGTGCGCTGCTCCGCGGCATGCAGAACGGGGTCATATTCCAGCAGCACGGCCCCGATGATCGTATCCTCAGGATGTTCGATCGGAACGGCCAGTATGGCGTTCACTTCCTCCGGGTCGACAAATCTGCGCGGAATGCCGTCCGCCAAGGTCTGGCCGATTGCGTTGCCGGGGTCGTGATCGAATTTCTCGCCAACCTGGTGCTCTTCGTCGGCGGCATGGGCAAGGATGATCTTGTTGCTGTCGAGGACCAGGAAATCCCGGTGCAGGCGGCGGTGCTGGTTCACCATGAATTGCTTGAGCGCCTCGGGCCGCTCGAGCAGCGAAGGCGTCCCATCGGTTGATTTGAAGACGATAGTGTCGGCCAATTCCCGCGCGACGTTGGTCGCCTCGGTCAACCCCAGCGATTTGGTCGCCGCTATCTGCGTAAAAATCGCGACGCCGCCGACCAGCCCGATCAGGGCCGCGGCGGCCACCATGGAGAGAATGATCTGGCTCTTGATGCGCACGTCATGGCCCCGCCGAGAACGACGGCATCTTATACGCCAGATTGAGCCTGCATTTCATTTCCTATGGTTTATTACCAAATGCTTATCATCGTCCTAACGACGCCAGGCGCTGCTCCTCGCGCGGAGGGAGCGGGCTGGGCTCCCCACCTCCCCCTTGTGGGGAGGTCGGACCGCAGGTCCGGGTGGGGGTGCTGGCGCCGACCCCCACCCCGATCCACGTTGCGGATCGACCCTCCCCACAAGGGGGAGGGTAAAAAAGATCATCCCGCCATCGCCAGCGGCACAGCACTCTTGTTGGGGATCTGGATGTCGATTTCCAGCGTCGACATGGTCTCGCCGCGGTCCATCGAGACCTGGAGATAATCCTGGTCGATCTGCACATGCTTGGCGATGACGGCCATGATCTCCTCGCGCAGGATGGAGACGAGGTCGGGCTGGCTGCGGTTGCGGCGCTCATAGGCGAGCAGCACTTGCAGCCGCTCGCGCGCCACCGGCGCGCTGGAGCGCCGCTTGAAGATGTCGAGCAGGTTCATGCCGCCCTCCTTCCCAAAAGACGATCGAGGAAACCCTTGCGTTCGAAGGGCACGATAACAGGCAATTCCTCGCCCTCGAGCCGCCTTGCGGCGTCGAGATAGGCGCGTGCGGCGGTGTTGAGCGGCTCCGACAGCGTCACCGGCGAACCGAGGTTGGAAGCGCGCAGCACATCCTGGCTCTCGGGAATGATGCCGAGCAGCGGCACCGACAGGATTTCCAGCACGTCGTCGATGGACAGCATTTCGCCGCGCGAAGCGCGGGCGGCATCGTAGCGGGTGACCAGCACATGCTTGGCGATGTGCTCGCCCTGCTCGGCCTTCATGGTGCGGGCGTCGAGCAGCCCGATGATGCGATCGGAATCGCGCACCGAGCTCACTTCCGGATTGGTGACGATGACCGCCTCGTCGGCGAAGCGCATGGCGAGCTGCGCGCCGCGCTCGATGCCGGCCGGGCTGTCGCAGAACACGTAGTCGAACACCGAGCGCAGCTTGTCGATGACTTCGCCGACGCCCTCCTCGGTCAGCGCATCCTTGTCGCGCGTCTGCGAGGCCGGCAGCAGGAACAGCGTCTCCACCCGCTTGTCGCGGATCAGCGCCTGCGAAAGCTTCGCCGTGCCCTGGATGACGTTGACGAGGTCGAACACCACGCGGCGTTCGGCGCCCATGATCAGGTCGAGGTTGCGCAGGCCGACGTCGAAATCGACAAGCGCCACCTTCTTGCCGGTCTTGGCGACCGCGGCACCAAGGGCCGCCGTCGAGGTCGTCTTGCCGACGCCCCCCTTGCCCGAGGTGACCACCACTACCTTGCCCATGAAAAAAGCCTCCGTTGTTGGTTTGTTGTTCTTGCCAGGCGGCCATCGGCCGCCCATTATCGAATGTCAGCTCAGTGTCGCGACGCGCAGGCCCTCGCCGTCGAGAAATGCCTGCACCGGTTTGCCGCGCGAAACGCCTTCCATCTCCTCGGCGGTGACGTACCAGCCGTCAACCGCCAGAAGCTCCGCCTCGTTCTTGCGGCAGAAGATGCGCGCGCCTGTATTGCCCAGCGCACCCGCCGAAGCGCGCCCGCGCAGCGTGCCGTAGACATGGATCGAGCCGGCCGCGATGATCTCCGAGCCGGACGCGACCGAGCCCAGCACGATGACATCGCCATGCGGATGCACGATCGCCTGGCCGGAGCGGATCGGTGCCTTGATCATCAGCGTGCCCGAAGCTTCCTGCGCAACCTGCGGCTCGCTTTCGTCCACCTTGCTTGCGCCAGCCTTGCCGACCTTGTCCGGGCCGGCTTCAGGCGCCCTGCCCTCGGCCTTGCCCTCCGATGTGCCGGAAACCTCCGCGCTCGCCTTACGGCCGGGCAGCAGGCCATCCGTCGTCGCCTCCTTGGCGCCGACCAGCACCGGCGGCAAGTTAGGCGCGAGTGCGGTGTGGCCGTCGAGCTCGATGGCGTAGATGCGGATGCCGCGATGGCCAAGCACGTCGACCAGCGATTCGATCGCGGCGACATCGGGCTTCAAGGTGTTGAGATCGAGCAGCACCGGCCGCCCGGAAAAATACCCAGGCGAGTTGCCGATCCAGTGATCCAGCCCTTCCAGCCAGGCCGCCAAAGGATCTTCCGGAGTCAGCGTGAAAGCGACGAAGGAGCGGGCGCGAAAACGAATGGATTTGGCCTCGAGGGGAGCGGCAAAAGTCACGGCTGGCGAATCCTTACTGAGAGGTAAACGCTAGCGAGGGAATGGTTAACGAATGGTTAATGCGAGGGGTGGGGATGGGGGTGGGTGAGGCGTGATGGTGTTGGAGCCAGAGCAACCCTCGAACCGGTCGCATCTAGGTGTTCCGAAGCTCACAGCACTCCACCGCATTGGCGGATGGAAATTTCTGGGGTCGGCAAAGTGTCCCACTCGCTATGTGCTATGATATGCAAATCAGCGCGGCAGCAGCGTATTTTGCGAGGTTTGGAATGGCGAGAATATGTCCAACATGTCAGGCGTAGCCCGGAAGCAACTCGGGCAATATTATACGCCCGCAGCTGAGGCTTCCTCGTTCGCCGGTTGGGCGATTCGGACAGGCAATGAGCGTATTCTTGAGCCTAGTGTCGGTGATGGCGCACTTCTTGTCGCCGCTATTAATCGGTCCGCTTTACTCGGCGGCCGGTTGAGTGCTGTCGCTTGCGATGTCGATGCAACGGCAATCAACGCTCTCGCTGGCCAAATTGTCGGAGATATCGAACTTCTTGAGCAGAACTTCTTCGATCTTGATCCTACCACTACGCGACCTGTCGATGTGGTCCTAGCAAACCCCCCGTTCACGCGAAACCATCAGATCGAGGAGACACTTCGAACGTCATTGCGAAATCGCTTTGCGGTAAAGGGACCTGCCGGATTGTGGACCTATTTCGTCCTTCACGCGCGGTTGTTCCTACGTCCGGGCGGGCGGATGGCTTTCGTGGTCCCTGCCGCAGCCACATTTGCCGACTACGCGCGGCACCTGATGGAGCAACTAAAAGCTGAATTCAGAGAGGTGTCACTTCACGAACTGCCTACGGTGCCAAATTGGATCGGCGGGGCCGACGAACGCGGAGCGCTACTCCTTTGCGAAGGCTATCAGGCCACCCCAACCAATCAAATCAAAGGCGGAATCTGGAGTTATGAGATCGGAGCGTCGCAAAGCCACTCGAGCAAACTCCCCCCCTGTTGCTCGCGACTTGCTGAAGTGTCTATGACACTTAACACTATCGCGGACATTTCGATTGGATCAGTTACCGGAGCCAATCGAATATTTCTCCTCTCTCAACAAGAGGTAAATGCCCATAACCTCCAAGAGAACGACCTGATACCTGCTGTAACGCGCGCACGCCACGTCTTAGGATTGTCTACTTCACGCGATGACCTCCAGAAGCTAGCGGTAAGCGGTCAAAAAACTTGGCTTCTCCGCCCCCAGGATCTAGGCAGCCGTCAAGGCCCTGTCCGCAGTCGCCTAGCGCTGCTTAATTCGTACGCTCGCCGCAACACGGCTTGGTTTTCGAAGCGCTCTCCTTGGTGGCGAGTTGAGGCCGTCAAATGCGACGCAGTCTTCACCTACATGAACGACCTCGGGCCAAGACTCTCTCTAGTCGAGCAAGGCATTACGTGTACAAACACCCTACACGCTGTTCGTTTTAATAACGAGGTAGACGATGCGCAACGAGCGACGGCGGCGTTAACAATAATTAGTACTTTCGGGCAACTGATGGGGGAGACTGCTGGACGAACATATGGAGGAGGTGTCCTTAAGTTCGAGCCGAAAGAGGTTAGGCAACTACCGATTTTGCCAGTCAGCGGTAAAGCAATAATAGCGCTCGGTCGCGCAGATATCGCATTGCGGCAGGGCCTTTTGGACAATGCTAGGGAGATTGCCGATGAAGCCCTTCTCCCAGTCCTGCTCGGTTCGTCTTGGGCCACTGCAGCTCACGAAATGAACCTAGTACTACAGAGAAAGCGCCGCGTCAGGCGAACGGGCAGGCGGGAGATCGATCGAGAATGACGAATCGCCGAGCTTTTCATACAGACGCCGCTATAATTGCGCGTTTGGGCCGCCAGCTTGTGGCGAAGCAAGAGACCGCGCTAGTCGAACTGGTCAAGAATGCATTCGATGCTGATGCGACTGAGGTAACGGTATTGTTTGAAGGGCGCGGCAGTCTAAGTGCGAGCCTCCAAATCACGGACAACGGAACTGGAATGAGCCGCAGTGACCTTGAGGATGGGTTCCTGCGTCTCGCTTCAGAAAACAAGGTAGCAAACCCAACAAGTCAAAAGTACGGACGCCCTCGCGCGGGTCGAAAAGGGCTGGGTCGCTTCTCCACTCAGCGCCTCGGTGACCATTTGATCCTGACAACTTATGCTGAGGGGCAACCTAACACGCTACAACTTACTGTCGATTGGGCTGAATTCAAACCTGGCAGACGGCTCGAAGATGTGCCGATCTCTCTAGAAGAGCTACCTCCTAGCATCGCTGGGACGCGCATTAGAATCGACAAACTCTACGACAGTTGGACCGTTCCACAGGTTAGGGCTTGCTGGCGCGGCGTTATGGCTTTGCAACAGCCGTTCCCAGTTGCCCCAACGGCAGATCCTCGCACCGATCCCGGTTTTAGCGTGCGCTTCCTAGATGAAGGCGACCTCTATCAGGACAACATCATTATAGCCGATATGCAAACGGAGGTCCTGGATCATTTTCCAGTGATTGTGGAAATGCGGGTCGATGGCGATGGTCATGCCAGTTGGTGTATTTCTAGGAATGCCTTCGGATCCCTGCGGCCTTGGCGCTCAATCCATGCATCCCACCGCAACAATGCCAATCCGCCACCCTACCAAGTATTGCGTAACGTTCATATGAAGGCCTTCCATGTAATTCTCTCCGGTGAAAATACTGGCCTCCCAGGGGTCGTGCTAAATCGTCTGAGAGACGTAATGCGACGCGAGGGTGGCATCCGCCTTTACCGAAATGGCTTCAGAGTTCCGCCCTATGGTGAACCAGATGACGATTGGCTTGGACTCGATCAACGCTACGGTCAACGCAATGAGCTTGCCCCGATAGCCAACCGAAACTGGTTTGGCGTTGTCGAAGTCCACGACGTCGATGGAGTTCATTTTGAAGAGCATACATCGCGCGAGGGTTTAATCGACACACAGGCATTCCAAGAACTTCGCGACGTCTCATCGGCAGTCCTTATCGGCGCTGCGAACGAGATACAGGCCGACCGAGGTCGCAAGGTCAGCACCAGTCGCGAGTCTCCAAACCCAGAAAGGACTGCAGCGCTTGCGGAGGCTCGTCGAGCGATGCGTGAGGCTCGTGAAGCCGCAGAACGAGCCGCTCAAGAGCAAGGAAATCGAGGATCTGCTCAGGCGGCCGCGGATCATGCAGCCGAAGCCGAACAGCTTATGGAACAAGAAGTGGTTAAGCTGGAAATTCGCCAAGCGCGACTTGCCGATGAGTCAGCGATGCTACGCTTGCTATCGTCAATTGGCATGACCACTGCGGAATTTAGTCACGAAACTGGAATGGCCTTTGAGGCCTTCCGCTTAGACTTGGGTCGTGTCTTCGAGGTGGCCTTAGCCGCAAAAGGAGATGATGAAGAGTTTGGCTCTCAAGCGGAGAGAGCGCAACAGGCACTTATACGACTCGACACCTTAACGGCGTATCTGAACAGCACAGTCGCCAGCCGTGCGGTACGAGAGATACATCCGGTTAGCCTTTCTCGAGCAGTAGAGGACTTCGCCAGGGGGCTGTCTGCTCACGCTTTGACGCAATCCACTGCTATCGAAATCAAAACACCACCTTTGGACGCCCTTTATACTGCGCCGATGCACGAGGCTGAGTTGGCGTCCGTCCTGCTGAACTTCCATACCAACGCCTTAAAAGCGATGAAGCGCACGAGCAAAGAACGGCACATTTTGATTGTCGCCGACCGCATGGCGGATGAAGGCCAAGTGAGACTGCGCTTTTGCGACACAGGTGCCGGCATCCCCGAAGAGGTCCGTGAACGCATCTTTGACCCCTTTTTCACAACGCAAAGTGCGCCAGCGGCACGTGCACCCGACTCTGCCCATGCCACCGGGACCGGTCTTGGACTTTGGATCGTGGAACAGATCGCATCGAACACAGGAGGTACTGTATCGGTAGGGGAGCCACCGGAGGGTTACGCAACCTGTATGGAAATACGCTTGCCCGCGGAGGACGTGTGATGACCAATTGGCTTTTTGTGGACGATCAAGCTGACGCTGCCGCCTACGCGAGTGAACTTGGCAAGGTCGATATCAAGGTTGATCACATCCAACCATCCGCCGCGCGCAAACTCTTGCTGGACCAGAATCCCGATCCGGCGGGGGTGCTTATGGATGTCGATCTTTCCGGGGAGGTCGGTATGCTAGGGACAGGTCTTGGCCTTGCCCAAGATATTCGCGCGCGCCAAAAAAATGGCAGCCTAGAAGATTTCCCAATAATCCGGTTCGCGAACCCGGGACCAATTGCGAAGAATGTTCGCGGCGATCCCACAAGCGACGATCTTTTTGACGACTACTTGTTTAAAGCCGAAGTCGGACGTAGCGCCGTTTCTGTTGCGGCGAGACTCAAGTTGACTGAGGCAGTTTATGGAGCTTACCACAAAATCAAGAGGGAGAAGCCGGCAGGTAAGGCAGACGTCAAGTTGGTTGAAGAGCTCCTTGGGCTAACTGGCGATCAGCTGGAAGAGTGGGTTCATCGGGCTTTGACTACCCGCTTGGCTTCTGGCTTTGTAGGCCCCATCCATGTGGCGGCCGGTACTTTTCTTCGGAGTTGCTTCAATGCCGTCGGGGTTATGGTTGACCGGCAGACTCTCGCGATGCGGCTCGGCCTTTCGGCGAATGAGGAAACATGGAATACAATTGAGAAGTGGCTTGCATCCTCTGAGTATCGGGGCGTGGGTCAGGATTTTGCTGAGCGATGGTGGTCGTCAGGCGTAGACCAAGCTTGGTACAGCCTCGACGGCGCTAGCAGCCCCCTTTCCGCAACTTCAGTCGCTGAACGTGTCAAGATTTTGTCCCGGTCGTTGAAGGTCGAATTCGTACCGCTGAAGATGCCCGAGACGAGTCCTGGCGAGAGACCATGGCGGTGGTGCCAGTTGAGCTTGGAAAGGGATGAACCTGAGTATATTCCAGTAGACCCAAGTCGTGGGATCAAGCTAACATTGCCCAACGATTTGCCGGCTTGGGTCGACCCTCTTATGGCAAGCTACGGAGTTGCAATACGCCAGCGCGAGGACACTCGCATTAGCGCAGCAGACCGCGAAAAACTGCGTTAACCTCATGATTTCAGAAGTAGCTGAAGCATTTTTGTCTCTGGCGGCCCCTCTAAGTCGGCGAGAGGAAACCGCGGATACTGCGCAGATGATCTGGAGTCTGGCTGGATCAGTACTCGCCGCTAAGAAAAGCGGCAAACCTATCACTGGTAGCCTGCCCATCCCAATCCCACGCGATCAAGGTATCCATCCACAGAACACCAAGATCGTCGAAGCCGAGCTAAAATTCAGCTTCGAGATTTTACAAACCGGAGAAGCTCTGAAGGTTGAGGACATTTTTTGCGAAGTACAAGTGTGTGTGCGAGGCCTACTTCAGATTCAGAATATCATTGTCAGCCTCGAAGACCATTGGCGCATCGATACTCAACGCAAGTACGAGGATCCCAAAAATAAACCTCCTCGCGAAGCTCACCCACTCTTTCACTATCAGCGAGGCGGCCACGCCCAAGAAACCTTCTGCGCCGCTGAGGGGTTTGTGCCCGGTCCGGCTCTCGGGGGCAACGCGCAAAGGTTGCGGGGGCTCATGCAATATTCCGGCCCAAGGATTGCAGTGAGTCCTGTCTGTCCGAGTTTGGCTCTAGATACAGTACTTTCCCAGCACAACGGACCTCTCTGGCGAAACTTGAGAAATATTCCTGAGTACAATCTCGTCATAGAGCGCCAGAGGGACGTCATTTGGAAACTGTACGAGCCTGCCATACGCGATGAAAACCGCCGCCGCGCACTTCTTTACACCGCGCACGAATAGCGCACCATTTCCCCCTCAATGCCGCTTAAAATACCGCACCTCGAGCTCATGCTTCTCCGCCGCCTCTCGGCTATCGAACGTCTCCAGATTCCGCCGCTTGCCGGTCTTTTCGTCCTCCTTGCGTGAATAGAGCCGGTATTTTCCGTCTTTCAGTTTCCGGATCATCTCGCTCTCCCTGGCTGATCAGGATTTCCGCTTGGCCTTGAGTCGCCTCGTCGCCCGATAGGCCGGTGCGCACCCTCGACCTCCAGCACGTCGGAACTCGCCACCCGGCGATCCAGTTCGACGGGCGCAAACTTCAGCGCCTCGGTCCTCGTGCGCCTCACCGAAGACTTCGGCCGGCTTGTTGCAATCTGAGCAGCAATGATCCTGGCACGACAGCAAATCGGTCTGCCACAAAATTGTCATGTCCCGTCCAAGTTGTGGACACGTCCTTTTCAAAGGCGCACTCTTGGATTGCGAAACGCATGCCAGAGTTTCGTCCAACACATGCTTGAGGTGCGTCGGTGATTGTCTGACCTATCCGGATACTTCCGGCTGGGCATGACTTTCATTGTGCCGCCTACCCGTGATCAGGCTACGGCCTATCGCACGTTGCAGCCTGTTCCGGATCAACTGGGAGGTAAACAACATGCATGGCATTCAACGCAGGGAACTTCTTATTCAAGGAAGCGTGGCTCTTGTCGCGATCGCTGCTCTCTCACGTCGCGCCTACGCTTTTCCAGCACAGGCGGGCGAGGAAGTCGTTCCGTGGCTGGATCAGCCGACCAAAAATCCCGATCCGGTAGGTATCCAATCGCAGCTTGTCTGGGAGGATCTGGATAGCTGGATAACGCCAAACGACAAGTTCTTCAGCATCTCGCACTTCAATCGACCGACGATCGACGGGAAGACATGGTCCATGGAGATCGAGGGCCTGGTCAAGAAGCCCCTGAAGCTGTCGCTCGCCGACATCAGGGCGCGGCCGCGCCAGGAGGTGGTTTTCACGGTGGAATGCTCGGGCAACCACGGGTTTCCCTTTTTCACCGGCGGCATCGGCAACGCCCGCTGGGCAGGGACGCCGCTGGCGCCGATCCTCGAGGAAGCCGGCGTTCACGAGAAGGGCATCGAGGTCGTCTTTTTCGGTACTGACGAAAGCGAGATCCCGATACGCGACGTCAAGATGAAGCAGAATTTCGCGCGCAGCATGTCGCTCGCTGACGCGATGAACCCGGACAATCTCCTCTGCTATGAAATGAACGGCGCTGCCTTGCCGGCGGCCAACGGCTTCCCGCTGCGGCTCATTGCTCCGGGCTGGTACGGGATCGCCAACGTCAAGTGGCTGAAGCGCATCGAGGTTCGCGACACAAGGTTCATGAGCCTTCTGATGGCCCGCGACTATGTCACCATCCGCGAGGAAGACCACAATGGCGAGACCGTATGGACCGAGACCTCGGTGGGCCGGGCGCTGCTGAAGTCGGCACCCGCGAAGGTCACCAAGAAAGGCTCGGACTACGCCATCGTCGGAGCAGCCTGGGGGGCACCGATCGACCGGGTCGAAGTGCAAATCGATCAAGCGCCCTGGGCGCCGGCGACCATCGACCACAGCGAGGAGGCCGAACACGCCTGGAAAATCTGGTCCCTGCCCTGGGCAAACCCCTCGCCGGGAGAACACACGGTGACCTCGCGCGCGGTCAGCACCACCGGACAAATTCAACCAGCAATGGACGATCCCTTGATTGCCAAGAAGCACACATACTGGGAGAGCAATGGCCAGGTCACGCGGCGCGTCAAGATCGTTTGAGGAGAGTCGGGAGGCTTGCAGGGCCCAGCGAAGTGGCAAAATTGTCATGCCGAGCCGGCCGCGCGTGATCGGTTTGCAAATCTCGCGCCTTTCCTCTCCCCCGTCGATCGGGGGAGAGGTGGCGAGCGAAGCTCGACGGAGTGGGGGTCGACCTTTCATCGAAGCAATGCTTCCGCCTGAATGCCGCATGCCTGA
>NZ_JAMYRC010000057.1:0-37918 GCF_040321205.1 Mesorhizobium sp. M0496
ACGAAAACTCGCCAATCTCAACGCCGATTATCTCGAAAATCTCATCCGTCAAAAATCAACGTTAACCTGAAGCGATTCCCCTGGGTGTCGCAGGGGCTTCTCACCCTCCCCCTTGTGGGGAGGGTCGCTGCGAAGCAGCGGGGTGGGGGAGCGGCGATGGCGCCTGTACCCCCACCCGGACCTACGGTCCGACCTCCCCACAAGGGGGAGGTAGAAGAAAGAAGGTCAGGCAGCGGCTTCCTGCTGTTGCTGCACACTGCGGCTGAGGCGGCGAACCTCCTCGTCGTTGAGCAGGCCACCGGCGCGTAGCAGGCTGGCAAAGCGGCCATTGCGCAGCGACAGCTCGGTGAAGCCGCCCATCTCGATCACCCTGCCCTTGTCCATGAACACGACCAGATCGGCGTCGCGAACGGTGGTCAGGCGGTGGGCAATGATGAAGGTGGTGCGGTCGCGCCGCAACTCGTCGATCGCTTCCTTGACGCGATCCTCGGTCTCGACGTCGAGCGCGCTGGTCGCCTCGTCGAGCACCAGGATCGGGGCATCCTTCAGCACGGCGCGGGCAATGGCGATGCGCTGGCGCTCGCCGCCCGACAGCTGGCCGCCACGTTCGCCGACCAGCGTGTCGTAGCCATTGCTCTTCGACAGGATGAAGTCCTGCGCCGCTGCCGCATTGGCGGCGGCATGGATCTCGTCATTGCTCGCATCGGCACGGCCGACGCGGATGTTGTCCTCGATCGAGCGATTGAGCAGGCCGGCATCCTGGAACACGGTGGCGATCGAATGGCGCACCGACTTGCGGGTCACGGTGCGGGTGTCGATGCCGTCGATGAGAATCCGGCCATGCGACGGCGAGAAGACGCGCTGCAGCAGGTTGATGAGCGTGGTCTTGCCGGCGCCCGTCGGGCCGACGATGGCGACGGTCTGACCAGCCTGGACCTCGAAGGAGACGTCGTCGATGCCATGGCCCGAATTGGCGAATTCGAAGCCGACATTCTCGAAGCGGACATGGCCGGTGACGTTAGTGAGATCGCGCAAGCCGTCCGGCTCAGCGGCATCAGCCGCGGAGTCCTCGAGATGGTAGAAATCTTCGAGCTTGGCACGGGCCTCGGAAATCTGGTTGGCGAAAGCCGACATCTGGTCGAGGCGAGCGATCAACATCGTGGCAAAACCGGTGAAGGCGATGACGTCGCCGACACCCAACTGACCGTGAGTCACGAGATAGGAGCCGATCGACAACACGATCAGCATCGAGATCGCCGACGACAGACGGTGCAAGGCATTGGCCAGCGCCCACCAGTCGAGCACAGGGTTCTGCGCGTCGAGCAGGTTCTTGACGTAGCGGCGCAGCGTATCGGCCTCGTGGCCGAGGCGATTGTAGCTCTGCAGCACCGCAACGTTGCTAACCGAGTCGGTCACATGCGCGAACACCTTGTGGTAGTGGCGCTCAACCGCAGCCTGGCCCGCCTTGGTGCGGCGCATTACCATCCGACCGATGCCGACGTAGAGCAGCCCGAGGCCAAGCAGCACCAGCGACATGCGCAGATCCATGCTGATCGCGGTCGGGACCAGCAGTACGAGGGCGACAGCCGTGGACAGATGCTGGCGCATGAATTCAAGCCAAAGGCTAAACAGGGTTTCGACGGCGCGCAGCATCGTGTGCAACGCATTGGAGGTGCCGTGCTGATGGTGCCAGGCGAGCGGCATGGTGATCACGCGCTCGAAGGACTGGCACAGAACTTCGCTGCGCCGCTTGTGAGCAAAGCGGTCAGCGCCGCGCGCCACCATGACGAAAGCAACGATGTTGAAGGCGCCGAGACCGGCCCACATGACCAGCGTGGTGAAGACAGAGCCGCGCTCGGAGATGGCGCCGATGACGCGACCGAACATAATCGGCTCGAGAAGCGCTACGATAGCGAGAGCCACGTTGGCCGAACAGATCAACGCGACGCGTTTCCTGTCCGCAGCCAGATATCCGAGTGCTCGCCAGTAGATTTGCAGAAGGGTCACCCCAGTTACTCCGCCATGCTGTTTATTGTGCACTGCATCATTTTATTCGTACCGGTTGATACGTCGCAAAACAATGGCCGTGTACCTCTTCAGTTCCCTCAGGGCGAACAAAAGATGGCGACGTTCCGAAATCTGCCGTGATCAGCTAACGGTTTGAGAAAACAGGTAAAATGTCAGGCATGCGGCGAAATCATGGCAGCTCGCGCGTGCTGCCATAATTTTAATCAGCAGCAATGTCGGGCGGGTGACCAAGGCCGAAATCGCCGTCTGCACAGTATAGCGCGAAACAAATCAGCCTTGCGCCTCTCCAGGCGACGGGAGGCCCCGTCTCTCCGCTCGAGCCGACTCCCATGGCGCACTTCAAGTCCTTGATTTCATGCGCTTCTCAGGGGCATGCCCTTCAGTCGGGCCAATGGCAACACCGGACGGCACGGCGCCTCCCATCCTGTCATGGTCCAAAAACCGCGCCCCGGGCCCTAGACCCGAGAGCACGCTCTTTAGGCAGCATATGTCAGGCCGGAATCCTGACGATGACGTCGGTAACTTCGCCATCCTTCAGTTCGAGCGCCGAAGCCTTGGTCTTTGCCCCATTCACCTCCAGCGACACGGCCTTGGCCTTATTGTCGCGGATGACACGAACCTTGAGTTCGGCGCCCAGCATCTTGAGGGTTGCCGAGTAGCCGTCCCAGTGGCTCGGCAGTTTCGGCTTGAACTGGACACGCTTGCCGCGCCGTTCGATGCCGAGGATGCCTTCGACCGCCGCCCTGTAGAGCCAGCCGGCAGAGCCGGTGTACCAGGTCCAGCCGCCACGGCCGCCCTTGTTGTTGCCGGCATTGTCGTCCCCGGCATAGATATCGGCCGCCACGACATAAGGCTCGACGCGATAGTGCTCGGCCGAGGCCTCGTCGGTCGCATGGTTGACCGGATTCAGCATCGACAAACAGCGATAGGCCTCGTCGGTCCGCCCCATCTCGGCGAGCGCGATGACGAACCATGTGGCGGCATGCGTGTACTGGCCGCCATTCTCGCGCACACCGGGCGGATAGCTCTTGATGTAACCCGGGTCCTTCTCCGTCTTCGAGAAGGGCGGGGTGAACAGCCTGACGATGTTGAGCTTGTCGTCGACGAGCAGCTTGGTCGCCTGCTCCATCGCCGTCGTCGACCGCGCCGGATCGCCCTCTCCCGAAAGCACGCTCCAGGACTGGGCGATCGAGTCGATCTTGCACTCCTGCGAGGTTCGCGACCCTAGCGGGCTGCCATCGTCGAAGCTGCCGCGCCGGTACCATTCGCCGTCCCATGCCGTGCTTTCAAGCGCCCGCTTCAGCACATCGGCATGCTTTGCCCAGGCCTGTGCACGCTTGGTATCGCCCTCGGTCTTGGCAACAGGGGCGAAGTCGCCCAGTGTCTTCAACAGGAACCAGCCGAGCCAGACGCTCTCGCCCTTGCCGTGCTCGCCGACGCGGTTCATGCCGTCGTTCCAGTCGCCGCCGAGGATCAGCGGCAGGCCCGCAGGGCTGCTGCGCTTAATGGCGAGGTCCAGCGCCCGCGCGCAATGGTCGTAGAGCGACCCCGTCTTCTTCGAAACCTCGGGAGTGAAGAAGGCATCGTGCTCATCCTCGCCCAGCGCCTGTCCGTCGATGAAGGGCAGTTGCTCCTTGAGGATGGTGGCATCACCGGTGACCAGCAGGTAGCGCGCCGTGGCGTGGGCCAGCCAGACGACGTCGTCGGAGATCAGGGTGCGCACGCCGGCGCCGGTGCGCGGCAGCCACCAGTGCTGCACGTCGCCCTCGGGGAACTGCCGCCGTGCCGCGTTGAGGATCTGGTCGCGCGCCAGCTGCGGGTCGTGCGCCAGCAACGCCAGCGTGTCCTGCAACTGGTCGCGGAAGCCGAAGGCACCGCTGGCTTGATAGAAAGCGGAGCGGGCACGGATGCGGCAGGCCAGGCTCTGATAGGGCAGCCAGTGATTGACCATGGCGTCGAGCGCCTTGTCCGGCGTCTCGACCTGGATGGTGTCGAGAAAGCCGCGCCACCCGCGCTCATTGTCGGCCAGACGCTGATCGAAATCCTTGACCCGGTGCTCCCGCACCAAGGCGCTCGCCTCCTCGGCGGACTCGGCGTCACCGAGCAGCCAGAGCAGCGTCACGTCGCCGCCTGCCGGAATCTCGATGTCGCGGGCGATCGCCGCGCACGGATCGTCGCCGGCCTCGACACGGTCCGATAGTGCAGCACCGCTCAGCACCGCCTGCGGAAGCTCGCTGGAGCCATGCCGGCCCAGGAACTCCGAGCGGTCTGATGTCACCGAATGGACGCCACCATCGGCGGCGAGGAAGGCCACCCGCTCGCCGAAATCGAGCCCGTAGGGGTTTTGCGCCAGCAATGCACCGGTGGCTGCGTCACGGGATGGGACGATGGTTGCCGCCGTGCTCGACCGATGCCCGCCGAGCACCCATTCGGCATAGGCATAGACACGCAGCCGCGCCGGCACCGAGCCGGAATTCTGGATACGCAGCCGCGAAATCTTCAGAGGATCAACCGGATCGACGACATGGGTAAGGTCCATCGACAACGGCCCGCGCTTCGAGCGGAAGGTCGAGAAACCCTGGCCATGCCAGGCCTCGTAGGTCATCGAGGGATCGCGCACCATGGCGGCGAGCGGCGAGAACGCCTTGCCGCTGGCCTGATCGTAGATGTAGAGGCCCTCGCCCGGCCGGTTCGAGACCGGGTCATTCGACCATGGCGTCAGCTGATAGTCGCGGCTGTTGCGGCTCCAGGTGAAGGCAGCCCCCTCGGCGGAAGTGTGGAAGCCGAACGAGGCGTTGGAGACGACGTTGATCCACGGCTGCGGCGTCGTGCGCCGGCCGGCCAGGCGCACGACATAGTGCCGCCCGTCGCCGTCGAAACCGCCAAACCCGTTCCACTGGCTGAGCCCCCTTCCATCGGCGCTGACATTGGCGACCGCCTGCGAGGCAAATGCATGCATCGTGGGCACCAGGGACGGCAGTTCGCGCGGAACCGGCAATGCTGCGGGCAGCAGGGCATCGCGGGCCTGCAGCGCCGCCGCCTCGGCCCGCTCGATCTGGTCGAAGATGGTGCCGTTGCGCGTGTGCAGGACGACGCGAGCGACGGCGAGCAGCGTCTTGTAGGTCGTCTCGTCCATAAGGTCGCGGCGCACCGCGAAAATGTGCTGGCGAGGTCCGAGTTCCTTGCCACGCAAACGGCTGTTCTCGCACAGCGTCTCGACCGCCCGCTGCAGGTCCTGGACATAGGAGGACGCCTGCTCGTTGACGACGACGAAGTCGATCATCATGCCGCGGGTGCGCATATATTCCTGGAAACGCAACGCCTGGGCGACGATTTCGAGATCGGCGACGTCGCCGATCCTGACCAGGAAGATCGGGAAATCGCCGGAAATGCTAGTCGGCCACAGGCTCGACTGCTTGCCCAGCCCCGTGGCAATGGATTCCGCCGGAAGACGCAGGAACGGGTCCGGATAGATCAGATAGCGCGCCAGCTTCTGCACATTGGCGGCATCGGTCAGGCTGAGGCCCATATGGCGGGTCTGCACCTGGCTGCGCGTCCAGGCGAGCATCGCCTGGCGGGCAAAGCTCTCCGGATGGTCGAGCCGGGCGATGGCCTCGTCCAGTTCGGCGCGGCCGGCGCCGACGACGGTCCAGAAGGTCAGCGATATCTTCTTGTTGGCCGGCACGCGCACCTGACGGCGCAGCGAAGCGACGGGATCGAGCGTGAAGCCCGAATGGCCACCGAGCCTGGCGCCCGGATCGAAGGCGGCAGCGTCGACAATGGTACGGCCACGGCCGATGAAGGCGCGCCTGTCGGTCTCGGCCTCGGCATCGCGCGCCGATCCGGACGGATCGGTGACGAAATGCACCATGGCGATATCGGGCTCGCTGGTCTCGCGCTTGCGCCGCGTAGCGAAGATCGCCGCGTTATTCGATGCGATTTCGGTTTCCACGAACATCTTCGAGAAGGCCGGATGCGCGTTGTCGGATGCTTCCAGGCCGAGCACCAGTTCGGCAAAAGAGGTCACTTCAATGTGACGGTCGGATGGACCATCATTGTAGAGCGTGACCCGACGGCCCTCGCCGTTGCCTTCCGAAATGACGATGCATTCAACCTCGGAGCGCAGCGTGCCCACCGATTTGACGAAGCTCGCCTTGTCGTCAGAGAACAAGGTCTGCGCCTTTTCCTCGGCGGCGCGCTTAGGCTCCGATGTCGCCGACCACCAGTCGCCCGTGTCGGCGTCACGCAGGAAGATGTAGGAGCCAAGCCGGTCCTCGGTCGGATCCGGCTGCCAGCGGGTGACGGCAAGATCGCCCCAGCGGCTGTAACCCGAGCCGGTCGCCGTGACCATTACCGAATAGCGGCCGTTCGACATGACGCTGGTCGAGCGCAGCGATTGCAGCGGGTTGAGCACGATGCGGGTGTCAGGGCTCTCGATCTCGGTCTCGTCCTTGGAGCGTTCGTCGGCCTCGGTCCTGACAGTCGCGGTCGGAATGTCGCGCGGCGCCCTCTCCTGCAGCAGCAATTCGGCCGATTCGATGACCGGATCGCTGTGGAAGCGGTCGCGCATGCGGCCTTCGAAAATGGCGTCGGCGACCGCCACGATCGACATGCCCGAATGGTGCGCCATGTAGTTCTGCACGACGACATGGTCGGTGCCTTCCGGCACGCGCTGCGGCGTGAAGTCGACGGCGTCGTAGTAACCGTGGCGGCCTAGTGCGCCGACTTCCCTGAGGTGGGCGAGATTCCGTACGGCTTCGCGCGGGTTGAACTGGGCCGCCAAGATGGTGGCGTAAGGCGCGATCACCGTGTTCTGGCCAAGGCCGCGCTTCAGCCCGAGCCCGGGCACGCCGAAATTGGTGTACTGGTAGGTCAGTTCACGGTCGCGGGCGTTGTAGGCCGCTTCCGAAATGCCCCACGGCACGTTCTTCTGGCGGCCGTACTGGATCTGGCGCTTGATGATCAGCTTGCTGGTCTGGTTGAGAATCGAGCCTTGCGGCTCCTTCATCACCAGCGGCGGCATCAGATATTCGAACATCGAGCCGGACCAGGACATCAGCGCGCCCTGGAAACCGATCTCGACGATCGGCCGGCCGAGCCGGAACCAGTGCTCGGTCGGCAGATCGCCCTTGGCGATGGCGAACAGGCTGGTCAGCCGTGCCTCGGAAGCCAGAAGGTCGTAGCAGCTTTCATCGAGCTGATGTTCCTCGACCCGGTAGCCGATCGACAGCAGCTTGCGCTCCGGCCGCATCAGGAATGAGAAATCCATCTCGAAGGCGAAGCGGCGCGTGCGCTCGCGCAAGGTGAGCAGCTTGGCACGCAGCGCCTCGACCGCATTGTCGTCACTGTGCGCATCATGGACATGCGCCTCGCAGGTGGCTTCCAGCCTTGCCGCCCAGTCGACGATGACATCGCTCTGGGGCGATGCCGCCTCGGTGTGGATGGCGGTGGCAAGCTTGCGGATTTCGCCGGCCAGCACAGCCAGGTTGATGGTGCGGATCGACGCCATTTCCGGCTGCGCCTTGATGGTATCGACCGCGCGCCGCATACCGTCGAGACGGTCGGCGAGGCGCTGGCGCAGGGGGCGCAGCTGACGACGGTCGTCGGGCAGTTCGTCAAGGCTTTCGCTGAGGATGGCGACCGTGTCGAGAATGCCTTCGAAATCGCCCTGGAGATGGACGGAGGGCGCTTCGGCCCATTCGGCGCAGGCTGCCGCCACCGCTACCAGATGGCCGGCAAGATTGCCGCTGTCGACCGCAGAGATGTAGAGCGGGTAGAGGGGCTTCAGCGTCGTCGTGTCATACCAGTTGAAGAGGTGGCCGCGGTCGCGCGGCATGCCCTCGATCGTCGACATGGTGGCGTCGATGCGGGTGATGGCGTCGGACAGGCTGATCCAGCCGAAATCGCGAGCGGAGACGACGGACAGCAGGTAAACCCCGATATTGGTCGGCGAGGTGCGTGGCGCCACCACGGGCGCCGGGCTTTCCTGGAAATTGTCGGGCGGCAGATGGTGATGCTCCGATGTCACGAAGCTTTCGAAATAGTGCCATGTGCGCCGCGCCACCGTGCGCAACGTATGGATATCGGCCTGCGATATGCGCAAGCGATCCTCGGTTTCAGCCGAACGGCTGATCCAGCTGGCGATGGCCGGCGAACCAATCCAGAACAGGGCGAAGAAGAAGGCAACGAAGGCGCCGGTCGAATCGGCCAGCACCGGAATGGCAAGGCCGACGAAGCCGATGATCACGGCGCCATACATCATGCCGTAATACGATCCGACATCATTGTCGCCCGCCTTGTGCGCCTGCGAGGCGGTACGCCATTCCAGCAGATTCTGGCGGCTGACGAACAGCCGGTAGAGCGTGCGCACGATGGCGTCGCCCATCATCCAGGCGTTATGCGCCATCAGCACGATCTTCAGCGCCACCATGGCGGTACCGAAGGCGACGTCGCGCGCCAGCGCCGAGAAATGGCCGCGCGGCGTCTGGTCGCCACTCTTGGGCAGGATGGCATGGACGATGTCGAATGTCGGTGCCATGAACAGGCTGAGGATCAGCAGAGCCTGCCATTGCGCGGCCTGCGTGAAGGGCAGCAGCGTCCAGCCGGCGATCGCCGCCATCACCCAGAAGATCGGCGTCAGCGAGCGGCGCAGATTGTCGATCATCTTCCAGCGCGACAGAGCCGGCACGCCGGAGCGTGGATCGAGCATGAAGCCGAGCAGCTGCCAGTCGCCGCGCGCCCAGCGATGGTGGCGCGAGGCGTCGACCGAGTAGCGCGTCGGATAGTCCTCGACCAGTTCGACGTCGGTGACCAGCGCCGCGCGCGCCAGCGCGCCTTCCAGCAGATCGTGGCTGAGGATGGTGTTTTCCTCGATGCGGCCCTGCAGCGCCGCCTCGAAGGCGTCGACATGATAGAGGCCCTTGCCGGTGAAAGACCCGTCGCCGAAGACGTCCTGATAGAGATCGGACACGGCAAAGACATAAGGGTCGAGGCCGCGATTGGCCGAAAACACCCGCTGGAAAAACGACGCGTCGTCGCCTGATGTCAGCGACGCGGTGATACGCGGCTGCAAGATCGCATAGCCGGCGGTGACGACACGCTTGCTGGCATCGAAATGCGGGCGGTTGAGCGGGTGGCAAAGCTTGCCGACGAGGGTCGCGACCGCGTCGCGGGTGGTGCGCGTGTCGGCATCGAGCGTCATCACATGGACGACGCTCTCCGGCAGCGGCACGTCGAGCGGCAGGAACGTGGTGTCGCTGTCGCCGCGCAGCAGGAGGTCGAGTTCGTGCAGCTTGCCGCGCTTGCGCTCCCAGCCCATCCAGGACCCTTGAGCCGCATTGAACAGCCGGCGCCGGTGCAGGATGTAGAAACGCGGCGCGCCTTCGGAGGGATAGCGGTCGTTGAGACGGGCGATCTCGGCACGGGCGAATTCGAGGATTTCAGTATCCGCCGCATCGATCTCGATCTTCGAGTCGGGCCAGTCAGACAGCAGCGCGAAATGGATCTCATCGGCCGTGTTGGCGAGATGATGCACCTCGATATTGCGAATGTTCTCCTCGACGTCGTCGCGCGAGCCGATCAGCGACGGCACAACCACCAGCGTGCGCGCCTCGGGCGGTACGCCGTGCCTGTAATCGTAGCCGACGAGGCGCGTCGGTTTGAGGAACAGCGATACGACCGTGTTGAAGAAGGCGAGCGCGCCCTCGCTGGCCGGCACGGCAAACAGCGCGAGCATCAGGACGATTGACGGCACCGACAGGCCGAGATTGGTGAGTGCGTTGCCGGAAAGGACGAGAAGCAGGGCCGTCAGTGCAAACACCGGCACGACGATGCCAAGCCACCCCGTCTTGCGGAAGGCACGCTTGACCGTCTGGCTGATGGTCGGCCGATAGCCGATCGCCTTCTCCAGCTCCAGCCGGCGCGGGCCGACGAGAAAGAAACCGACATCGGTGTGAGCGGATGCGGCAGGGACGGCATCCTCATCGCCTGGCATGGTCTCGCCAGCGGCGTGGCCGGCCAGCTCGATGGCCTTTTCCGCGACCCGATATTCCGAAAGGTCCGAACGGCGCGCCAGTTCCTCGATCGCGGTCCGGTACTGGTCACGCGAGAAGAAGTCGAGCGCGGCGAAATCGGTGCGCTCGCGCAGCACGGTATCGATGCGGCTGACGCCTTCGAACCAAACAGTCCAATCGACGTCGTTGATGAGGCGCAGGCCGCGGATGATGTTGCCCGTCGTCACGTTGCCGCTGGACAGCGTGCGATGTTCGGAAATGATGATTTCCTCGGCGTCGGAGCCGGTCTTTTCGAGCTCGCCTTCCAGCCATTCCAAGGCCTTGCCGGCATTTTGCGATCCATCGCGCAAGCGGTAGAGCAGCTGGGTGGCAAAGGTGGTGTCCTGCGCGTGGGCGCTGAAGTTGGACAGGATCGCCTGGCGGTCGGCGCTGTCGTCGGTGGCCAGAACCTGGTCCGCCACATCGTTGGCGATCTGGCGCATCTGACGGGTGCGATTGACCCTGACCGCCAGCCGGCGGAGATTTTCGATCAGGACGAAGCGCAGCAGGGAAGGCAGCGCCCAGAGTTCGCCGATCTTCAGCGGCTCGACCGATTGAAAACCCTGGACGATGGCCTTGAACATCGTCGCCGAGACGGAACTGTCCGAATGCGCCACATAGGTCCAGGCCAGCGCCAGCGCGCGTGGCACGCTGCCGTTGTCAGGCAGTTTCAAGGTCGGCAGCTGGCGGTAGAAGCGGCGCGGCAGGTCGCGCTTGACCTGGAAAATGGTCTCTTCGACGAGATAATTGTTGTCGAGCAGCCATTGTGCCGCCGGCGTGATCGTCTCGCCTCTCGCCTGCACTGCATTGGTCGAACGGTAGACTTCCAGGATCTTCTTCGCACTGTCGCGGACACGCGCTTGAAAATCGAAGGGCGTCAGGCCGAACAGATCGGTGAGGTCGCCTTTTGCCAGGCTTTCACCGAGCAGCCGAAGGCGTTCTTCGGGCAGGTAATTGGAGCGGATCGGCTCTTCCGTGATGGCCGGGAAGCTCGCGCTTGTCTTCTCGATTTGGGCAGGGTTCGTCTGAATATTCATTGAAAATTCCGTAAGCGGCCAGTCAGCGGCGTCACCGCCACGGCAATGGCCCTAAAACCGATTCAAATGCAATTGGTTGCATAAACCCCATTTGCCGAAAGTTTGTTTCCGCACCACGATAGGGCGTCATCTCTCAGCGAAAAACAACGACGAGCACCCCTCCTCCCATCGAGATCGATCGACGGGGAGGATTCGGGCTTTTTCGTGATGCTCGCCGTCAGCTTACGCTATAATTCGCCGGCACCGCGATCATGTTTGGAAACAAGCGTTAATCGTTGCCTGAGATGTCGCCGAGCCGGATCACGAACAGCGTCGCCTCATGGGCAGGCTGGATAAGCAGGCTGGCGCTGTCCGGACCGGGCAGCAACGTGTCGAGCGGCCCGAGGCGAACCGGTTCGGCGGCGGCCACAGTGACTTCGCCGTTCAAGCACAGGATGAGGGTTGTGCCGGCTTCAGTCCGGATTTCCACGGGAGCCGAAACGACCAGGCGTTCGACCGAATGCGTCATCCGACTTCTGCGGGTCATGACATTGAGGTCGGTGATCGGCCCGCCGATCAGCGTGGCCGAGGTCTGCACGTTAGCCGGGAAGGAAAACAGGGCGGTCGTCCTGTTTATGGATTTCGGCGGGTAGCCGGCGATATCGAGGACGATGCCCTCGCCTTCGAGCACGGCAAGGGTGCGATCGATACCGGCAAACTGCGAGAACGGGCCGCTCAATTCGACGCGCGCCATCGAGACGCGCCAGTCGAAGTCGTCGAGCCCGGCACCTGCGGGCGAGACGGCGATTTCCGTCGTTACGCCGCCGCCGTTCTTCCACGGCATCGAGCGGTATTCGGCTGCCCGCAGGATGCGCATCGGCTCAGCCCAGAATGCCGGGCAGGTTGAGCTGGTGCTCCTTGGCGCATTCGACGGCGATGTCGTAGCCGGCATCGGCGTGGCGCATGACACCGGTCGCCGGGTCGTTCCAAAGCACCCGCTCCAGGCGCCTGGCGGCTTCGCGTGTGCCGTCGGCGACGATGACCATGCCGGCGTGCTGCGAGAAGCCCATGCCGACGCCACCGCCATGGTGCAGCGACACCCAGGTGGCGCCCGAGGCCGTGTTGAGCAGCGCATTGAGCAGCGGCCAGTCGGAGACGGCGTCAGAGCCGTCCTTCATGGATTCCGTTTCGCGGTTCGGCGAGGCGACCGAGCCGGAATCGAGGTGATCGCGACCGATGACGACAGGCGCCTTCAACTCACCCTTGGCCACCATTTCGTTGAAGGCGAGGCCGAGCCTATGCCGATCGCCGAGGCCGACCCAGCAGATGCGCGCCGGCAGGCCCTGGAACGCGATGCGCTCACGCGCCATGTCGAGCCAATTGTGCAGATGGGTGTTGCCGGGCGTCAGTTCGCGCACCTTGGCGTCGGTCTTGTAGATATCCTCCGGATCGCCCGACAGGGCCACCCAGCGGAACGGGCCAATGCCGCGGCAAAACAGCGGACGGATATAGGCCGGCACGAAACCGGGGAAGGCGAAAGCGTTCTCGAACCCCTCTTCCTTGGCCACCTGGCGAATGTTGTTGCCATAGTCGAGCGTCGGCACACCGGCGTTCCAGAATGCCACCATCGCCTCGACATGCTCGCGCATCGACGCGCGAGCCGCCTTCTCGACCGCCTTGGGGTCGCTGACGCGCTTCTCGCGCCATTCGGCCATCGTCCAGCCCTTCGGCAGATAGCCGTTGATGGGGTCATGAGCCGAGGTCTGGTCGGTGACCATATCGGGGCGGATGCCGCGCCTGAACATTTCCGGGACGATCTCGGCCGTATTGCCGAGCAGGCCGACCGACTTCGCCTCGCCGGCCCTGGTCCAGCGCTCGATCATCTCCATCGCTTCATCGAGTGTCTCGGCCTTCTCGTCGACGTAGCGGGTGCGCAGGCGGAAATCGATCGAGTCGGGATTGCATTCGATGGCCAGGCAGCAGGCGCCGGCCATGACGGCGGCGAGCGGCTGGGCACCGCCCATGCCGCCGAGCCCGCCGGTCAGGATCCATTTTCCCCGGAGATTGCCGCCATAGTGCTGGCGACCGGCTTCGACGAAGGTCTCGTAAGTGCCCTGCACGATGCCTTGCGTGCCGATGTAGATCCACGAGCCGGCCGTCATCTGGCCGTACATCATCAGGCCCTTCTTATCGAGCTCGTTGAACTTTTCCCAGGTCGCCCAATGCGGCACCAGGTTGGAGTTGGCGATCAGCACGCGCGGCGCATCGGGATGGGTGCGAAAGACCCCCACCGGCTTGCCCGACTGGACCAGCAAAGTCTCGTCATCGGCCAGCGTCCTCAACGAGGCGACGATGCGGTCAAAGTCGTTCCAGGTGCGTGCCGCCCGGCCGATGCCGCCATAGACAACCAGCTCGTTGGGGTTTTCGGCGACATCCGGGTCGAGATTGTTCATCAACATGCGCAGCGGCGCTTCCGTCAGCCAGGAGCGGGCGCTGATTTCGCTGCCGCGCGGGCTGCGGACTTCACGGATGTTGTGGCGAGGATTGTTCATGGCGTCACTCCATAAAAGGATCGAATGTCAGGCCTGCGCCCAAGACGTCGCGGTCTCGAGGATTTTCCGCAGTGTGGCGCGGATCGGTGCTGCGAACTCGGCATCGTAAGGCACCGGCCAATTGCCGGGCACGCCCTTGCCGTCAGGCTCGCGCATGTAGCCGCGGTTGGAGAGTTCCATCTGCAGCGCATGGACGCCCTGGTGCGGCTGGCCGAAATGGCGCGTGATCCAGCCGCCCTTGAAGCGGCCGTTGACGACGAAGGTTTCGCCGGTTTCGGCCATGATCTGGCCGACCATCGCCTGCAACGCCGGATCGGCGCTCTTGTCGTCATTGGTGCCGAGATTGAACACCGGCAGCGTGCCCTCGAACAGGCGCGGCAGCACCGAGCGGATCGAATGGCAGTCGTAGATGACGATCTTTTCGTGCAGGCCGCGCAGCCGGTCGATCTCGGCCTGCAGGGCGGCATGATAGGGCGCGAAGAATTTTTCGCGGCGCTCGTCGATCTCCGACGGCCCCGGTTCTTCGCCCTCGCGGTAGAGCGGATCGCCATCGAAGGTTTCGGTCGGGCAGAGGCCGGTGGTCGCCTGACCGGGATAAAGCGAGGCGCCGGAGGGATCGCGGTTGACGTCGATGACCGTGCGCGAGATCGCCGTATGCACGACAGTTGCCCCCAGGCTGCCGGCGAAATCATAGAGCTTGTCGATCCACCAGTCGCAATCGCGGCGACCGAGCCAGGACGACACCAGCCGGTTCTCGAGGCCGGCGAGATCGATGCCGGTGTGCGGGATCGATACCAGCAATGGGGCCGTCCCGCGCGCTACGGTGAGCCAAGGCGTGCCCGTCATCGTGCAGCTCCAGAAATCGACGGCAGCGTTATCGCGCCGGCGGCCTTGATGGTCGCACCACTGCGCACCATGGTGATCGCCTTTTCCATGTCGGGATGGAAATGCCGGTCATTGTCGAGATGCGGAACCTCGGCCCGGACCAGCTTGCGCACCGCTTCCAAGGCATCGCTCGAAGCCAGCGGCGCATGGAAGTCGCAGCCTTGCGCGGCGGCGAGCAATTCGATGCCGACCACCGCCGTTGCATTCTCGACCATGCCGATCAGCCGGCGCGCGCCGTGCGCGGCCATCGAAACGTGGTCTTCCTGGTTGGCCGAAGTGGGAATGGAATCGACGCTGGCCGGATAGGCTTTCTGCTTGTTCTCCGAAACGAGCGCCGCCGCTGTCACCTGCGGGATCATGAAGCCGGAGTTCAGGCCGGGCTTCGGCGTCAGGAAGGCCGGCATGCCCGACAATGCCGGGTCGACCAGCATGGCAATGCGGCGTTCCGACAAAGAACCGATTTCGCAAACTGCGAGCGCGATCATATCGGCGGCGAAAGCCACCGGCTCGGCGTGGAAATTGCCACCGGACAGTGCAGTGTCATCCTCGGCGAAGATCAGCGGATTGTCGGTGACGCCATTGGCCTCGGTGCCCAGCGTGTCGGCGGCCTGGCGCAGGACGGTGAGTGCCGCACCCATGACCTGCGGCTGGCAGCGCAAGCAATACGGATCCTGCACGCGTTCGTCGCCCACCCGGTGCGATTCACGGATGGCGCTGCCGGCCATCAGATTGCGCAGCGCGTCCGCCGTTTCGATCTGGCCGCGATGCTTTCTCAACACATGGATGCGTGGGTCGAAGGGGGCATCGGAGCCTTTTGCCGCGTCGGTCGACAAAGCGCCGGCGACCAGCGCCGACTGGTAGAGCACCTCGGCTTCGAACAGGGCGGCCAGCGCATAGGCCGTCGAGAACTGCGTGCCGTTGAGCAGCGCCAGACCTTCCTTGGCGCCCAATGTCACCGGCTCCAGCCCATGCGAGACAAAGGCGACCTTGGCGGGAAAGCGGCCATGCGGGGTGAAGCATTCGCCAACGCCGATCATCACCGCCGTCATGTGCGAGAGCGGGGCAAGGTCGCCGGAGGCGCCGACGGAGCCTTGCGCCGGCACCACAGGGATGACGTCGTTGGCCAGCATCGCTTCCAGCAATTCGATGGTCTGCGGCTGCACGCCGGACGCGCCCTGCGCCAGGCTGGCCAGCTTCAGCGCCATCATCAGCCGGCAGACGGCTGATGGCATCGGCTCGCCGACGCCGGCAGCGTGCGACAGCACGATGTTGCGCTGCAAGGTCTCGAGATCCTCAGCGGGAATGCGGACGCTGGCCAGTTTGCCGAAGCCGGTGTTGATGCCGTAGACCGGCTCGCCCTTGGCGACGATCCTGGCAACAGCCTCGGCACTCGCCTTGATTTTCGACCGGCAGGCATCGTCCAGCTTCGGCACGGCGCCACGGTAGATGGCGCGCCAGTCGGCCAGCGTCGCATTGCCGGGCTTCAGGTTCAGTTCGGTCATTGTCCTCTCCAGATGCGGGCATGCAGCGGGTTGAAGCCCATGCGGTAAACGAGTTCGGCGGGGCGCTCGATGTTCCAGATCGCGAGATCGGCGGATTTTCCGGCTTCGATCGTGCCGGTTTGACCCAGCAAACCAAGCGCGCGGGCGGCCTCGCGGGTGATGCCGGCAAGGCATTCGTCGACGGTCAGGCCAAACAAGGTCGCCGCCATGTTCATGGTGAGAAGCAGCGAGGTCAGCGGCGAGGTGCCGGGATTGTTGTCGGTGGCGACAGCCATCCTGACGCCGTGCTGGCGAAACAGGCTGATCGGCGGCTTCTTTGTTTCGCGAATGAAGTAGTAGGCGCCGGGCAGGATCGTCGCCACGGTCCCCGCCTTGGCCATCGCCGCCGCACCCGCCTCATCGGTGTATTCGAGATGATCGGCCGACAGCGCGCCATAGCGGGCAGCGAGTTCGGCGCCATGCAGGTTGGACAGTTGGTCGGCATGAAGCTTGACCGGCAGGCCGGCGGCCTTGGCGGCGTCGAAGACGCGCGCCATCTGGTCCGGTGAAAAGGCAATGCCCTCGCAAAAGCCGTCGACCGCATCGGCCAATCCCTCGGCGGCAACCGCCGGGAGAATCTCTTTTGCGACCAGATCGATAAAGGCGTCCTTGTCGCCCTTGGCTTCCGGCGGCAGCGCATGGGCGCCGAGGAAGGTCGTGCGGATCGTCACCGGCCGCTCACCGCCCAGCCGGCGTGCGGCACGCAACGATTTCTGCTCGTTTTCGAGGTCGAGCCCGTAGCCCGACTTTACTTCCACTGACGTCACGCCTTCGGCGATCAGCGCGTCGAGGCGGGGCAGCGATTGCGCAACCAACTCGCTCTCGCTGGCGGCGCGCAGCGACTTGACCGAGGAGACGATGCCGCCGCCGGCCCTGGCGACCTCTTCATAGGTGGCGCCGGCCAGCCGCATCTCGAACTCGTTGGCGCGGTTGCCGGCATGGACCAGATGGGTGTGGCAATCGATCAGGCCGGGCGTGATCCAGCGGCCCTCGCAATCGATTGTCTCGGCACCCTTGGCAAATGCTGTGGGCATCTCCGATTCGGGACCGGCATAGACAATGCGGCCGTCACGCGCAGCGATCGCGCCATGTTCGACGACGCCAAGTCCGGCCGCGTTTTCGGCCAACGTCGCCAAGCGCGCATTGCGCCAGATGCGAACCGCCCCTGCCCGGCTTTCACTCTCTGCAGCCATCATCTTTTCCGTTTCAATTGGTGACAATTATGTATATACATATTGAAACGCACCGCAAGTGCCATCATCGCATGAGAGACAGAGAACCGGAGAGAAAAGTGACTGATATCTTCGCGGAACAGGCGCTCCTCCCCAATGGCTGGCACGACGATGTGCGGCTCACCTTGGCCGATGGACGCATCACAGCCGTCGAACTTGGCGCCGCAGCGGCAGCCAGCGACGAACGTCACGCGATCCTGCTGCCCGGCATGCCCAACCTGCACAGCCACGCCTTCCAGCGCGGCATGGCCGGCCTTGCCGAACTTCGCGGCCCCTCCGCCGACAGTTTCTGGAGCTGGCGCGAGGTGATGTACCGTTTCGCCCTGTCGATGACGCCCGATCAGGTCGAGGCGGTTGCAGCACAACTCTATGTCGAGATGTTGGAGGCCGGATTTTCGCGCGTCGGTGAATTTCACTACCTGCATCACGACCGGGATGGAAAACCCTACGCCAACCTCGCCGAGATGGCCGAGCGCATCGCGGCCGCGGCCGGCGAAACAGGTATCGGCCTGACGCTGCTGCCGGTGTTTTATGCCCACTCGTCTTTCGGCGGTGCGGCTCCGAACGAAGGCCAGCGGCGATTCATCAACGATGTGAACCGGTTCTCGCGGCTTGTTGAGAAATGCCGCGAATCGGTTCGCGCTTTGAATCAGGCTGTCGTCGGCGTTGCTCCGCACAGTTTGCGCGCGGCGACACCGGAAGAACTCAATTCGGTCGCAGCGATTGCGCCGGACGGGCCGATCCACATCCACGTCGCCGAGCAGGTGAAGGAAGTCGAGGACTGCCTGGCCTGGTCGGGGGCGCGGCCGGTCGAATTTCTGCTTGGCCATGCCGAGGTCGACCAACGCTGGTGCCTGATCCACGCCACGCATATGACCGATGCGGAAACGATCGGCATGGCCAAGAGCGGCGCTATTGCCGGTCTCTGCCCGATCACCGAGGCCAATCTCGGCGACGGCATTTTTGCCGCGCCGCTGTTCATAGAACATGGCGGCCGCTTCGGGATCGGTTCCGATTCCAACGTTCTGATCGGGCTGCCAGACGAATTGCGCCAGCTCGAATATTCGCAGCGCCTTGGCCGCCGCGCCCGCAATGTGCTCGCGGTCGCCGGCGGCTCGACCGGCCGCGCGCTGTTCGACGCCGCACTTGACGGCGGCAGCATCGCGCTTGGTGCCGGCGCCTCAGCGATCGCGGTCGGCGCATCCGCCGATCTCGTCTCGCTCGACGCCGGCAGTCCCTCGCTTGCCGGCAAGACCGGCGACGCAATCCTCGACGCCTGGATCTTCGCCAATAGCAGCAAGGTCGACTGCGTTTGGGTGCATGGCCAAAGACAAGTCAGCGGCGGCCGGCATGCAAGGCGCGAGGCGATCGCCGAGCGATTTCGCGGCGTGATGACGGCGCTTTCGGCATGAGCATGACCGGGACAATAGGGACGGAAGGCGGCGGCTCGCTGCACCAGCGCATCCTGTCCGACATCAGCGAACGCATCATGTCCGGTGCCTGGGCACCCGGTCACCGCATTCCGTTCGAGCACGAACTGAGCGCGCAATACAATTGCTCGCGCATGACAGTGAACAAGGCGCTGTCGCAGCTTGCCAAGGCGGGACTGATCGAACGCCGGCGTCGTTCCGGCAGCTTCGTCCGCCGACCGCAGTCGCAGGCTGCGGTACTGGAAATCCATGACATCCGAATCGAGGTCGAGGCGCTCGGCCTGGCCTATCGCTACGAGCGCGTGGCGCGACACAAAAGGCGCAGCAGTGCCGAGAATCGCGCACTGCTGGAGCTGGGCGTGGCCGGGCCGGTGCTGGCGCTGGAGTGTGGTCACTTCGCGGGCGAGCGGCCGTTCGCGCATGAACAGCGGTTGATCAATCTCACCGCTGTGCCCGAAGCGGCCGACGAGGAATTCCTGGCCATAGCACCAGGACCATGGCTGATTGGCCGCGTGCCGTGGAGCGAAGCCGAGCACCGGATTCGCGCTGTCGCCGCCGACAGGCATATCGCGGCCGCGCTCGATATCGCAGCCGGCGCGCCGTGCCTGGTGGTCGAGCGTCGGACATGGAGCGCCGATCACCCGGTCACCCATGTGCGCTTCACCTATGCGGCCGAGAGCCACACGCTGGTGGCAAGGTTCACGCCGTCGCAGGGGTGAGGCTGATCTCCCCCCGTGGGGGAGATGTCCGGCAGGACAGAGGGGGGCGCCGTAGAGCGCCAACTTCTGTCATGGAACTTGCTGGAAGAGCATCAATCAGACTGAAAGGCTGGCGGGACAGGCGCCCCCCTCTGCCTTGCCAGGCATCTCCCCCACAAGGGGGAGATTGGCAGCTTCAACGCTTCAGATCGCGGCAGTAATAATGATCTCGACCAGATATTCCGGTCCGGCGAGCTTTGCTTCGCCGGTGGCGCGGGCCGGCGTGTTGCCTTGCGGCACCCACTTGTCCCATTCCGAGTTCATCTCGGCAAAGGTGCTCATGTCGGCCAGCCAGATGATCGCCTGCAGGATCTTGGTCTTGTCCGAGCCGGCCTTGGCCAGCAGTTCGTCGATGGCCGCCAGGATATCCTGGGTCTGCGAAGCGACGTTGCCGCCCGGCTTACCGACCTGACCGGCTAGATAGACGGTATCTCCGTGAATGACTATCTGGCTCATGCGCGGGCCAACATCGATGCGACGAATGCTCATTGGATGGTTCCTTCCTGTGGCGGTTGCGCCTCTTTAGAGTTGCCGCCGGCTTCGGGCAAGGTCGCTCGGTCAAATCTCCTTGGGCCAACGGCGCGTGACGTCCTTACACGGCAAGTTGACCCGGCAGCCGCAATTCCGCCGGATTGGCTTGTTGACTAATGTAATAACATCACATATCCAATCGGCCGCTGCCCGCAGCCGGATTTCGCCGCCCTCACGGATCGCAGAATGACAAATACCTGCCTGACATTCCGCGACCTGACGCTTGGCTACGGCAGCCATCCGGCAATCCATCATCTCGACGGCACCATCCGCAAGGGTTCGCTGACGGCTGTCGTCGGCGCAAACGGCTCCGGCAAATCAACGCTGATGAAAGGCATTGTCGGCGTCCTGAAACCGATGGCCGGCGAGGTCATCCGCGCGCCTGGCGTGCGTGCCGCCTACCTGCCGCAGCAGTCGGAACTCGACCGCTCTTTTCCAGCGCGGGTGGTCGATCTGGTCTCGCTCGGCCTATGGCCTCGACGCGGCCTGCTTGGCCGCTACACCAGGCAAGATCGTGATGACGTCGCCAAAGCACTGATGGCAGTCGGCCTCGGCGGCTTCGAGAAGCGGCCGATCGATACGCTGTCGGGCGGCCAATTGCAGCGCACGCTTTTTGCGCGTGTCCTGCTGCAGGACGCCGACCTCATCCTGCTCGACGAGCCGTTCAACGCTGTCGACGCCAAGACGGTCGGCGACCTTATTGCCCTGATCAAACACTGGCACGGCGAGGAACGCACCATCATGGTGGTCGTCCACGATCTCGATCTGGTTCGGCAGAATTTCCCCGAAACATTGCTTCTCGCCCGCCAGCCGATCGCCTGGGGCGAAACCAGGGAAACGCTGAAGCCGGAAAACCTGTTGCGCGCCCGCCGCTTCCACGAAGCCTGGGAAGAGAATGCGCCCTGGTGCGAGCCAGACGAGCATGATCACGGCCATGGGCACGATCACGACCATCATGATCATCACCATGGCGTTGGGCCGAGGGCTGCCTGATGGATACGCTCTACAGTCTTTTCATCGCGCCCTTCGCCGATTTCGGCTTCATGCAGCGGGCGCTGATCGGCTCGCTGATGCTGTCGCTCGGCGCCTGCCCGGTCGGCGTCTTCCTGATGCTGCGGCGCATGAGCCTGTCGGGCGACGCCATGGCGCATGCCATCCTGCCCGGAGCTGCCGCCGGCTTCCTGCTCTATGGACTGGAGATTCTGCCGATGACCATCGGCGGCCTGATCGCCGGCATCGTCGTCGCGCTCGGCGCAGGTGCTGTATCGCGCTTCACCATCCAGCGCGAAGACGCCTCGATGGCGGCGTTCTATCTGATCTCGCTGGCCATCGGCGTACTGATGGTGTCGATCCGCGGCTCCAGCGTCGATCTCATGCATGTGCTGTTCGGCACCGTGCTGGCGCTCAACGATGAAGCGCTGACGCTGATCGGCGGCATCGTCGCGGTGACGCTGGTCAGCCTTGCCATCTTCTGGCGGGCATTGGTCGCCGAATGCCTCGATCCGCTGTTCCTGCGTTCGGTCAGCCGGTTGGGCAGCCCGGTGCATTTCATCTTTCTCGGCCTCGTCGTGCTCAACCTCGTCGGCGGCTTCCAGGCGCTCGGCACGCTGCTTTCGGTCGGACTGATGATGCTGCCGGCCGCCGCTGCCCGCTTCTGGTCGGTGCGCGTCGAGCCGATGTGCGTGCTGGCGGTGCTGATCGGCTTTGCCTCCTGCGTCGCCGGGCTGCTTTTGTCCTATCACGCGTCGCTGCCGTCCGGCCCGGCCATTATCCTGTCGGCCGGTGTCGTTTATTTTGCCTCGATCCTGTTCGGCACGCGCGGCATTCTGCGCGCGCGCATCGTTCATCACCGTCACAGAACGGCTTAATCCCCCGCCTCAAAAGGAGAATCCCGCCCATGCTGAAATCGATCCGCACCGCCCTGACGATGAGCGTTATAACATTAATCGCCTTTGGCGCGTCGTCGGCCTTCGCCGCACCGCTGAAAGTGGTCGCCAGCTTCACCGTCATTGCCGATTTCGCCAAAAATGTCGGCGGCGACCGCATCGATGTCACCACCATCGTCGGGCCGGATGGCGATGCCCATGTCTACGAGCCGAGCCCGGCCGATGCGGTGACCATGGCCAAAGCCGATATCGTGCTGGTCAACGGCCTGCATTTCGAAGGGTTTCTGCAGCGGCTGGTCGACGCCAGCGCCACCAAGGCCTCGATCATCACCTTGACCAAGGGTGTTAAGCCGATCGATTTCAAGCCTGAATTCGCCGATGCCGACGCGGC
Source organism: Mesorhizobium sp. M0496 (assembly GCF_040321205.1). NCBI lineage: Bacteria > Pseudomonadati > Pseudomonadota > Alphaproteobacteria > Hyphomicrobiales > Phyllobacteriaceae > Mesorhizobium > Mesorhizobium sp. M0496. Next base: position 22,302 of record NZ_JAMYRC010000057.1, read on the forward strand.
CGAAGGTGTCGGCACTGGCGGCGGCAAGACGGTCACCGACCCGCATGCCTTCCAGTCGATCGCCAATGCCAGGATTTACGTGAACAACATCGCCGAAGCCTTCTGCGAGGCCGATTCGGAAGGCTGCGTCAGTTATCAGACCAATGCCGCCGCCTACACCAAGAAGCTCGATGCTGTTGAAGGCGAAGTGAAAGCGGCGATCGCCTCGATCCCGGAGAGCAAGCGCGTCGTCATCACCTCGCATGACGCCTTCGGCTATTTCGAACACGCATACGGCCTGACCTTCCTCGCCCCGCAAGGCATCTCGACCGACTCCGAACCGTCCGCCGCCGACGTCGCCAAGCTGGTTACCCAGGTGAAACAGGACAAGGCGGCTGCGATCTTTGTCGAGAACATCACCAACCCGCGCCTGATCGAGCAGATCGCCAGCGAGACAGGCATCAAGGTCGGCGGCACGCTCTATTCGGATGCGCTGTCGCAGCCCGACGGCCCGGCCTCGACCTATATCGACATGATGCACAACAACATCGCCCAGATCAAAGGCGCCATTCTCGGCAGCTGAGTTTGAAGGTCATCCAATCGGGCCGCATCGGCCCGGTTGGATTTTCTGGCATGCAGTGTCTATTTGGCAGAGAATTCCTTCGGTGCGGATTGCCGCACATGTCGGGGAGTGGCAAGACTGCCGCCTGACCAGTTTGCGAGGATACTGCCATGGAATACCGCGAAATCAGCGAAGACTATTCGGTCTCGGGCCAGATCCAGCCTGAAGACGTCGACGCCATCAAGGCTGCCGGCTTCAAGAGCGTCATCTGCAACCGGCCCGACGACGAGCAGCCCGGCCAGCCTTCGGCCGATACGCTCAAGGCGGCCGTCGAAGCCGCCGGCCTTGCCTTCCGCCACATCCCCGTCATCAGCGGCCAGATCACGGCCGAGAATGTCGAGGATCAGGCCGAGGCGCTGGATGAGCTTGACGGCCCGGTCTTTGCCTATTGCCGCTCGGGCGCACGCTGCACCAATCTCTATGGGCTGATCCAACAGTCGAAGGGTTAGATCGACTCAAGGGTCAAATCGGCAGCGCGCCGGTTTCCTTGAGCGTCTCCAGCACGATCGCCGTCTTCACATGCTGCACGGATTCGTGCGGCAGGAGCACGCCGTTGACGAACTCCGACAGCGACTTCAAATCGGGCGTCACGACCTTCAGGATGTAATCCATCTCGCCGGTCAATGCGTGTGCCTCCTGCACTTCCGGCAGCCGCGCCACCAGTTCGCCGAAGCGCCGCGCATTGTCGCGATTGTGGGTGGCCAATGTCACCGAGATGACATTGACCAAGGAAAAACCGAGCTTGTCGCGGTCGAGAACAGCGCGATAGCCCTTGATAAAGCCGTCTTCCTCCAGCCGCTGGCGGCGGCGCGAGCATTGCGACGCAGACAGGTTCACCCGTTCCGAAAGATCATTGTTGGTCAACCGCGCATCGCCCTGCAAGAGCGCCATTATCTTGCGGTCAAACCGGTCAATGCGCGTCTCATCCATGGTTTTGTCCCACATCATGCATACTCCGCGCATGAGATGATCATTTCAAGCGTTTGAATGCAAGCACCATGCACCGGCTCCGCGCTATGATGGCATCAGATGGCCTTTTCAGGCCAAGCCAGATTCGGAGGAACATCATGGGCCCCTTCCCGCACGACGCCCCGCCCGCCAAGATCAGCAAGGACAACCCCGCCGGCACGGATGGGTTCGAGTTCGTCGAATTCGCGCATCCGGAGCCGCAGAAGCTGGCCGAACTGTTCACCCGCATGGGCTATGTCCCAGTTGCCAAGCACCGCACGAAAGACATCACCGTCTGGCGCCAGGGCGACATCAACTATGTCGTCAATGCCGAGCCGGGCTCGCATGCGATGAAGTTCGCCGACAAGCACGGCCCCTGCGCTGCCTCGATGGCCTGGAGGGTGGTCGATGCCAAGCATGCCTTCGACCACGCCGTCGTCAAGGGCGCCACGCCTTACGAAGGCGACGACAAGGCGCTCGACGTGCCGGCAATCGTCGGCATCGGCGGCTCGCTGCTCTATTTCATCGAGACCTACGGCGAGAAGGGTTCGGCCTATGATGCCGAGTTCGAGTGGCTGGGTGCGCGCGACCCGCGGCCGCAAGGCGTCGGCTTCTATTATCTCGATCACCTGACCCACAATGTCTATCGCGGGCAGATGGACAAATGGTGGGATTTCTACCGCAATCTGTTCGGCTTCAAGCAGATCCATTTCTTCGACATCGACGGCAAGATCACCGGCCTGGTCAGCCGCGCCATCACTTCGCCCTGCGGCAAGATCCGCATTCCGCTCAACGAATCCAAGGACGAGACCAGCCAGATCGCCGAATATCTGAAGAAGTACAATGGCGAAGGCATCCAGCACATTGCGGTCGGCACCGACGAGATTTACGCCGCCACCGACAAACTCGCCGACAACGGGCTGAAATTCATGCCCGGCCCGCCGGAAACCTATTACGACATGTCCTATGCCAGGGTGAACGGCCATGACGAACCGATCGATCGGATGAAGAAGCACGGCATCCTGATCGACGGCGAAGGTGTCGTCGACGGCGGCACGACCAAGATCCTGCTGCAGATCTTCTCGAAAACCGTGATCGGACCGATCTTCTTCGAATTCATCCAGCGCAAGGGCGACGAAGGCTTTGGCGAGGGCAATTTCCGCGCGCTGTTCGAATCGATCGAGCAGGACCAGATCAAGCGCGGGGTGATCAAGATTCAGGCGGCGGAGTAGACCGACCTCGACATCTTGTGTCGCGATCCATTATGACCTAAATTATGGTCACAATGGATCGCAACCATGAATGTTTCCATCGCCGAGGCCAAGGCCAAATTGTCGGAACTCGTCAGCCGCGCGGAAGCCGGTGAGGAGATCGTGCTCACACGCCACGGCAAGGTGGCCGCGCGCATCGTACCGCCAGCAATGGCCGAACCCCTGCCGCGCATCGGCGCGTTGAAGGGCAAGATCTGGATTGCGGACGATTTTGACGAACTCGGCCCCGAATGGGACGAGTACGTGAAATGACGGTCGGCCCGTTTCTCGCCGACACCCATATCATCCTCTGGTCGATTTCGGACGATCGACGTCTCAGCGAGCAGCACCGCGCCATCCTGGCTTCGGAAGCGGTGGTGTTCGCTAGCGCGGCAAGCGTTTGGGAAATTGCCATCAAACGTTCGATCAGAAAACTCGATGCGCCGGACGATCTGCCGACGCTGCTTCCAAGGATGCAATTTCAGCCGCTCGCCATAACCCTCCAGCATGCCAATGCCGTCAGTGGCCTCCCTCACCACCATGGCGATCCATTCGACAGGCTGCTGATTGCGCAGGCGCAGTTGGAGAAACTCACCATTCTTACATCGGACCCACATTTTGCCCGCTACGACGTCGCTTTGATCTGACTAGCCAAGCGACTGGTCTCGCGAGCCCAGCCGCTCAGCCTCTGCCCGTCTCAACTTCAAATCATAGTCTTGCAGGAACTCCGTGGTGCCAGAGAGCATGGCATGCACCTGGTGGCGTGCGCGCCTCGATGCGGTAACTCAGCCGGATTGCCTGGATGACGACCGTCATCCCCTCACCTCTCGTATTTCTCGACCTCCTGCTCGATGGCGCCGAAGATCGAATGACCCGTCCTGTCCTTCATTTCGATGCGCACCGTGTCGCCCAAGCGCAGGAACGGCGTCCTGGGTTCGCCTGATACAATTGTCTCGATCATGCGCAGTTCTGCGATGCAGGAATAGCCGGCGCCGCCGTCCGAGACAGGCTTGCCCGGCCTGCTGTCGAGCTTGTTGGAGACGGTGCCCGAGCCGACAATGGTGCCGGCGGCCAGCGGCCTTGTCCTGGCGGCATGCACGATTAGCGCCGGAAAATCGAAGGTCATGTCGACACCGGCATCGGCCCGGCCGAACGGCTTGCCGTTGAGATCGGCGAGCAGCGGCAGGCTGACCTTGCCGCCGTCCCAGGCGTCCCCCAGTTCGTCCGGCGTCACCGCGACAGGGGAAAAGGCAGAGGAAGGCTTCGATTGGAAGAAGCCAAAACCTTTCGCCAGCTCCGGTCCGGTCAGAGCGCGCAGCGTGACGTCGTTGACCAGCATGATCAGCCGGATCGCGGCGCGCGCTTCGTCGAGGTTGGCGCCCATCGGCACATCGTCGATGATGACCGCGACTTCGCCTTCCATGTCGATGCCGAAGGCTTCGTCGACTACCCGGATCGGATCGCGTGGCGGAATGAAGGAATCCGAGCCGCCCTGGTAGATCAGCGGGTCGGTCCAGAAGCTCGCCGGCATCTCGGCGCCGCGCGCTTTGCGAACTAGTTCGACGTGGTTCACATAGGCCGAGCCATCGGCCCACTGATAGGCACGCGGCAGCGGCGAATGAGCATCATGCTCGTGGAAGCGCTCCGACGGCACCGCATTGTTCTCAAGCGATTCCGCTATGGTCGCGAGATGCGGAGCGATGCGCCGCCAGTCGTCGAGCGCCGCCTGCAGAGTGCGCGCCAGGAACGAGGCGTCGGTGAAGCGGGTCAGGTCGCGCGAGACGACGACGAGTTTTCCGTCACGCGTCCCGTCCTTCAATGTGGCAAGCTTCATGCGGTTTCCTCTCCTGACGCGGCCTTGACGCCGCTTAATTCCACAACAAGGCCGTCGCGGCCGATCGTCAAGTCGCCGGCCCATGTTTTCCTGGCAGCGGCGATCCAGTCGGCCTCGCCGATCTCGGGGTCGTCGGCCGGGATGAGGTGATTGAGCACCAGTCTCTTGACCCCAGCATCGCTGGCGATGCGCCCGGCCTCCTCGGCAAAACTGTGGCTGGCGAGCAGATGCTCTTTCAGCCGCGCGCCATTGCCGGTCTTGGCCACCAGCCGCTCGATGCCTTGTTCCAGCATGGCTTCGTGGACCAGGATGTCGGCGCCCCGGGCGAAATCGGCGAGCGGCGGAAAGAAGGCTGTATCGGCGGAGAACACCACGCTTTTCCCGCCGTGCTCGAAGCGCAGGGCAAAACAGTCGGTCACCGGCGGATGGTCGACGCGCAGCGCCGAAACCGTCAAGCCGCGTTGCTCGACCATCTGGCCTTCGCCGAATTCGACGATCGAAACCAGCTCGCGGATATCCGGCCGGCCCTCGTCGACGATACGGATTTCGATGTCGAACTCCATCGCCTGACAAAAGCGCCGCCAGTAGTGGTCGATGCCCGGCGGGCCGAACACGCCGATGGGCGTCGCCAGGCCCGCTGTCCACGCGGTGTGGATCAGCGGCCCCAGTTCCAGCACATGGTCGGAATGCAGATGCGTGATGAAGATCTGGTCGAGCGCCTTCAGGCTCACGCCGGCATCGACCAGGCCGCGCGTCACGCCAAGTCCGCAGTCGACGACGATATTGCGGCTACCGATCTGCAGCAGCGACGAACTCGGCCATGGTCCGCCCGGCCGCAGCGCCGGGCCACCCTTCGAGCCCAAAAGCACCAGCCGGTCCGGCATTGGCGCGCCGCTCAAGACCAGTCGCCCTCGGGCGTGCCGTTGAAGCGCTTCTTCAGGTCCGCCCAGCAGTCGATGTAATTGTCCTGCCGGGTTTCCAGTTCGGCGCCGTAGCGGGTCAGCATCTGCGGAAAACGGGTCTCGAACATAAAGGCCATGGTGTTGTCGAGCTTGACCGGTTTCAGATCCGCGCGGAAGGCTTTTTCGAAGCCAGGCGCATCAGGCCCATGGGCCAGCATCAGATTGTGCAGGCTGATGCCGCCGGGCACAAAGCCCTCTTCCTTGGCGTCGTACTGGCCGTGGATCAGCCCCATGAACTCGCTCATGATGTTGCGGTGATACCAAGGCGGCCGGAACGTATCTTCGGCAACCAGCCAGCGCGGCGGGAAGATGACGAAGTCGATGTTGGCGGTGCCCTCCTCGCCGCTCGGCGCGGTCAGCACGGTGAAGATCGACGGGTCGGGATGGTCGAACAGCAGCGCTCCGACAGGCGAAAACGTCGCCAGATCATATTTGTAAGGCGCGTAGTTGCCGTGCCAGGAAACGACGTCCAGCGGCGAATGGCCAATCTCGGTGACATGGAAATTGCCGCACCATTTGACGATCAGCCGGCATGGCGTTTCCTTCTCTTCGAACCAGGCGCAAGGCGTCTTGAAATCACGCGGATTGGCCAGGCAATTGGCGCCGATCGGGCCACGGTCGGGCAGCGTCAGCTTGGCGCCGTAGTTCTCGCAGACATAGCCGCGCACTTCGGCGTCGACCAACTCAACCTTGAAGACCAGACCGCGCGGCAGCACGGCGATCTCGCCGGGCCGCAGCTCGATGACGCCCATCTCGGTGACCAAGCGCAGGGCGCCAACTTGCGGCACGACCAGCAACTCGCCGTCGGCGTTGAAGAAATGATCGTCGACCATCGAGCGGTTGGCGACGTAGACATGCGCTGCCATGCCGGTCTGTCCCAGCACATCGCCTGATGTGGTGATGCTGCGCATGCCGGCGATGAAGTCGGTCGGCTCTTTCGGCATCGGCACAGGATTCCAGCGATACTGGCCAAGCGCCAGTTCGTGATCGCCGACATTGGGCGCGCTCTTCCACAAGGGATAGCTCGCCGGTTTGAAGCGGCCGGTGTGCTTGACGCTCGGCCGGATGCGATAGAGCCAGGAGCGCTCATTGGTGCCGCGCGGGGCGGTGAAGGGCGAGCCTGAAAGCTGCTCGGCGTAAAGGCCATAGGCCGGCCGCTGCGGCGAGTTACGTCCTTGCGGCAGCGAGCCAGGCAGCGTCTCGGTTTCGAAGTCATTGCCGAAACCCGGCATATAGGAAAAGGCCATTGCTTCCTCCCGGAATGGATCTCAATTGACCAAACTGGTTTCATTTGTAACCATCGAAAATGTAACCATCAATGGCGGCTTTGAAAAAATGGCGATCAAGAGCGAAGCGTCCGACGCGCCTGAAATTCTCAATCTGGAAAATTTCCTGCCCTACCGGCTCTACCGGCTTGCCGACGCCGTCAGCCGCGAATTTTCGCGAATATACAAGGACAGTCACGGCCTGACGCGGCCGGAATGGCGTACCCTTTCCGGGCTTGGGCAGCATGGAACGATGACCGCGACTGAACTCGGCAACCAATCGGCCATGCACAAGACCAAGGTATCGCGCGCCGTGGCTGAACTCGAACGGCGACGCTGGCTCACTCGAACCGCTGACGAGAATGACCGCCGCGTCGAACATCTGGCGCTGACCAAGGCCGGCCTTGCCGCCTATCGCGAAATGGTGCCGCTTGCGAAGGCGTTCGAGCGGGAGTTGCTGGACAAACTTAGCGCGAGCGAGCGTGCGGCGATCTCGAACGGATTGGCCGCGCTGGAGGCCGCCTTGGCGTCGACCCACGACCAGTTGCGAAATGACATCGAATAGGCGCAAGGAACAGCCCTTGTTGGCCCGGTTGGATGGCGAGGGCGGCATCTACTCGCCCTCGCCACTTGGAACAACATTGATCGACGCCGCGGATTCAGTCGGCGCCGATGAGTTGGGTTTCGCCGGCAAGTATCCGTTCGTTGGGGTCGATCTGTCCAAGGTTCTTCACGATCCGGAAGCGACCGCTCTGTGCCTGCGCAATGTACATGTTCATGCGAACATGGTGCTGGCCGGGGACCATTTCGGCCGGGCCACCCGGTCCCTCGCCGATCCGGGCGTGGTCGAGCGCCCGGATAACCGCGTCGCGCTCGACCGAGCCGGCTTCGTTGACCGCCGCTTCCCACATTTTGATCGCCCGGTAGTGGCCGGTGCAGCCGCTGCCCGCGGTCAACATCGCGCTGCCAGGGAATCGGTCCTGGTAGCGCCGCAAGAGCGCCCGGCCAAACGGATCTTCGAGTTCCTGATAGTAGTCGAGGCAACTGTAGAGGCCTTCGATCTGCTCGGACGGCACGAGATTGAAGAAGTTCTCGTCGAAGTAGGTGCAGATGAACTTTCCGCCCCGCTTGCCGAAACCAGCCCTGTGCAGTTCGTCGAGGAACGGCGTCAAGCCCGGTGGAACCAGAGTGTTGAAGACCACTTCGGCGCCGCTCGCCATGATCTGCTGCACCGTCTGCCGGAAATCGACGGTATCGAGCGGAAAATACTCCTCACCGACGATCTCGCCGCCATTGGCGCGAACCACCCGGCTCGCGGCCTTGTTCAACAGATGGGGCCAGATGTAGTCGGCCGAAGGCAGGTAGAACTTTTTCGCCCCGGTGCTCTTCATGAACCATGGGATCAGCGGCTCGACCTGCTGCGCGGGCACCGGGCCCGTGCAGAAGATCAGGGGATCGCTTTCCTGCCCCTCGTATTGCTCGGTGTAGATGTAGAGCGTCCCGCCGCGTTCGACCGCCTCGCTCTTGATGGCTTGGCGGGTCGAACTGTAGATGCCTCCGACGACCAGATCGACTTTGTCGACATCTATCAGTTTCGCGGTTCTTGCCTTGGCAACGCTGTCGGTGGTCTCGCCGTCCTCGATGATGACTTTCACCGGCCGGCCCAGCAAGCCGCCCTTGGCGTTGATGTCATCGACAAGCATGGTCGTGAGGTTTGCGTTGGCGTTGCCCATGAAGGACAACGGGCCGGTGAGTTCGGCGATAAGGCCGATCTTGATGGGTTTCTGGTCCATCTCATGTCTCCGATCTTTGGGGTTCGTGGGTGCGCCGCCGCCGGTAGCAGGCGGCGCGAAAGGCACGTCAGGCCTCATAGTGGCCGAGCAGCATCGCCGCCTGCGGCTTGCCCACATGGCCGGCCTCCTGCAGGATCGCCGGCACTTCGGGATCCGATACGAAGTTCTTCCAACCCTCGGCATCCCAGTCGAAGATCGCCCAGACGCGGTCGGACTCGCTGGGGTCGCGGAACACGGTCGCGCCGTTCGAACCGTGCAGCCGGCGCTTGTCGGCGCCCTTGGTCGAAAAGATACGGATGAAGCGGTCGACGTCCGCCACCTTGGTCGTTGCGAGAAGCATCTGATTTCCTCCTGTCGGTCGCGGCCACCATTGGTCCGTCGACAGGATCATGATGCGCGCCTCGGGGCAGGCGTACATGGGGAGGATTCCCTATGGCAATGACTTCGCCTCGCCCGGCCGGACAAGGCCGTGCTCGACCGCATAGAGTGCCGCGGCGGCGCGGGTGGTCACACCGATCTTGGCATAGACGCTCTGGATATGGTGATCCGCGGTCTTGGGCGAGATATCCAGCTTCCGCCCCGCTTCCTTCGCGGTGAGGCCGGCGGCGATCAGGCGCAGCACCTCGATCTCACGTGGCGTCATTCCGGCCAGCGGCCGGTGCGGCGCCCGGCGGGACCGCTGCCCGGCGAAGGACAGCACGGCCTCGGCGGCGTCGGGGCAGATACTGCCCTCACGAACGGCAGCGCGCAACTGTGTCGCCGCGGCGTCGCTGGACAGGGCCCTGCGGTGAGGACGTTCCTCCCGCGACGTTTGGAACACTTCGGCGGCGGCCAGGATTCTCGCCGCCGGGGACAGGTCGGAACCGCCGACCTTGCGGTGATAGCCAGAGCCGTCCAGGCGTTCGTGGTGGCGCAGGACGAGTGAGGCCATTGCCTCGCCTTCGCGGCCGAACGAGGCCAGCGCACGCTCGCCGTAATAGGCGTGCAGTTGGGCTGCGTCGCGCTCGCGGACGGACAGCGGACCATTGCGCATCCAGGTCGCCACCGGCACGACAAGTTCGCCAATGTCGTGGATGCAGCCCGCCCAGCGCAGCGCACGGACGTCGTCGGCGGGCAGCCCCATCTGTCTCCCCGCTCCCTCAGCCAGTTCCGCCACCATCCGCGAATGGCCTTGTGTGAACGGCATGCGCATGTCGATCATATCGGCGATGGCGAGAAATGCCTCGTCGCAGTCCGCCTCATCGAGCGATACCGGCGGATCGGGCTCCAGCGCCAAAATCGTCTCGCGGTCGACCGTCACGCCGATGCCTTCCATCAGCACCGCCGCGTTTGCCGAGACAAGCCGGGCCAGATCAGCCGCATAAGGGCCGTCGCCGCGGCTGGCGATAGTTTCGGCCATTTCCACGATCCCGACGGCATCGCTAAGCGCAACGACATCCTGCGCCAAAGTGATCAATTGGACGGCAGGCAGCACCTCCTCGCCGCTCAGTCCACGTGGCAGACCCTTGCCGTCCCAGCGTTCGTAGATCTGTCCAAGGCTACGGCCCATCTCCCCGGACAAGCCAAGCCGCTCGCCGATACACTGCGCGACCTCGCAATGCGCGATCAGCACCGGGCGGGCCACCGCCAGTGCCTGCGACATGGCGGCCTCGATCGCCTTGGCCTGCGCGTCAGGCTGGAGATCGTAATAGAACCGCTTGAAGGCCTGTACGAAGACCCTGCCCAGTTCCGCACGATTGCCCATGTCGAGACCGACAAGGTCCTGGCGGAGCGCGATTTCGTCGCCGAAGGTTGCCGACAGAAGATCGGTATCCGCGTTGCAGCCAACATAGCGAAGCATCGACTGGTGGTAGGCATTGCGCCTAACCTGCTCGGAAACGCCCGCACGATCTGCGATCCGCATCGCAAGCACGCAGGATTTCAGCGCGAAGTCGCGAGAATGACCGGTTGCGAGGTCCGAAGCATAGGCGAGGACCATCATGAAGTCCGCCCGGCGGATCGAGACGTTTGTCATCGCCCACCTCCCAATGAGCATGCTAGTCCCGCGGGCCGTCAATACCTAGCGGAAAATCCCACGCGAGCCGTCAGCCGGCTGGCTGGTTTCAGATCCCCGGCGCCAACGCCTACCAGTCCATCACCACCTTGCCCGAGCTACCGCTTATCATCGCATCGAACCCCATCTGGAAGTCGTCGATGCCGATGCGGTGCGTGATCAGGCCGGAGACATCCAGCGGCCCCTGAACCAGCGCGATCATCTTGTACCAGGTCTCGAACATCTCGCGGCCGTAGATGCCCTTGAGATGCAGCATCTTGAAGATGACCTTGTTCCAGTCGATCTCGAAGCCGGTGGGCGCGATGCCCAGAATGGCGATCTTGCCGCCATTGTTCATGGTGTCGATCATGTCGCGGAAGGCTGGTGCGGCGCCCGACATTTCGAGGCCGACATCAAAGCCTTCGGTCATGCCAAGCGCCGGCATGACGTCGCGCAGTTTTTCCTTCGAGGCGTCGACGACATGCTGGACGCCGAGCTTTTTCGCCAACGCCAGCCGCACCGGGTTGATGTCTGTGATGACGACCTTTCGTGCACCGACGCATTGCGCCACCAGCGCGCCCATGATGCCGATCGGCCCGGCGCCGGTGACCAGCACGTCCTCGCCGACCAGATCGAAAGATAGTGCCGTGTGGACGGCATTGCCCAGGGGATCGAAGATCGCGGCGATCTCGTCCGGCACATCGTCGGGGATCGGCACGACATTGTGCTGCGGGATTGCCAGATACTCGCCGAAGGCGCCGGGACGGTTGACGCCGACACCGAGCGTGTTGCGGCAGAGATGCCCTCGTCCCGCACGGCAGTTGCGGCAATGGCCGCAGACGATGTGGCCTTCGCCCGACACACGCTGGCCGACCTTGTATTCGGTGACCGCAGCGCCGAAATCGGCAACCGTGCCGACGAATTCATGGCCGGTAACCATCGGCACCGGCACCGTCTTTTGCGCCCACTGGTCCCAATTGTAGATATGGACATCGGTGCCGCAAATCGCAGTCTTCTTGATCTTGATCAGTACGTCGTTGGGGCCGATCTCCGGTACCGGCACCTCTTCCATCCAGATGCCCGGTTCGGCCTTGGCCTTCACCAGCGCCTTCATCATGTTCGACATGCTTCTGTCCCTTGAATCTCTAGATCCGGAATCGCTTTTAGATTCCGGCCTTTCAGGAAATCACGCCCAATTCCTTGCCGACCGCTCCGAATGCGTCCACCGCGCGATCGATATCAGCGGCGGAATGCGCAGCCGACATCTGCGTGCGGATGCGCGCCTGGCCCTTCGGCACCACCGGGAAGGAAAAGCCGATGACATAGATGCCGCGCTTCAGCATGCGCGCCGCCATTTCCTGCGCCAGCGCCGCATCGCCCAGCATCACCGGAATGATCGGATGGTCGGCGCCGGCCAGCGTGAAACCGAGTTTGCCCATCTCAGTCCGGAACCGCGCCGCATTGGCGTAGAGGCGCTCGCGCAAGGCATCGCCATTGCGGATCAGTTCGAACACCTTGATCGAAGCGCCGGCGATCGCCGGCATCAGCGTGTTGGAAAAGAGATAGGGCCGCGAGCGCTGGCGCAGCCAGTCGACCACCTGCCTCTTGCCCGATGTGTAACCGCCGGATGCGCCGCCAAGCGCCTTGCCGAGCGTGCCGGTGATGATATCGACCCTGCCCTCGACGCCGCAATGCTCGGCCGACCCACGGCCGTTCCGGCCGACGAAGCCGACGGCATGGCTGTCGTCGACCATCACCATCGCATCGTATTTGTCGGCGAGATCGCACACACCTTTTAGATTGGCGATGATGCCATCCATCGAGAACACACCGTCGGTGGCGATCAGCCGGAAGCGGCAGTCCTTAGCTTCCTTCAGGCGCGCCTCGAGATCGGCCATATCGTTGTTGGCATAGCGAAAACGTTTTGCCTTTGACAGCCGCACGCCGTCGATGATCGAGGCGTGGTTCAGCGCATCGGAAATGATCGCGTCGTCCTCACCGAGCAACGTCTCGAACAGGCCGCCATTGGCGTCGAAGCAGGAGCCGTAAAGGATGGTATCTTCCAAGCCGAGGAAGGATGAAATCGTCGCCTCGAGCTGCTTGTGCTCCTCCTGCGTGCCGCAGATGAAGCGCACCGATGCCATGCCGTAGCCATAGCGGTCGAGCGCCTGGCTGGCCGCCGCACGCAGGTCGGCGCTGTCGGCGAGGCCGAGATAGTTGTTGGCGCAGAAGTTGAGCACCTTCTGCCCGCCGACCTCGATCTCAGCCGATTGGGTCGAAGAGATAACCCGCTCGGATTTGTAGAGACCTGCCGATTTGAGCCCCGCGAGCTCGCTGTCGATGTGGGAGAGGAATGCTGCGGTCATGATCGGGCCTCGCTTGATGTGGGCCGACTGTCGTCTCGTCCGCGCGAAAAATCCATCGCAAAAACGACCGGATCGGTGGCAAGCGGCCGATGTGGCCCCGATGCGGATTGTCATGCGGCCGCGGAAGCGAGGCCACGACAAATGCGGCAGGCCGACGACCAGTCAAATGCCGGTACAGCGCTAAACGGGCCGATAACCATTTCCCGATCTTTCCACGGCTCCCCCTTGCCGGCCGGCTGTCGATTTCCAGTCCTGTTAACGTTTGCAGTTCAATGGTGCTCATACAGAAATCCGTTGGCGAGAGGGCCGCCCCCGAACATGTCGCAGCAGCCGGTGCAAACCGTTTCAGGCAAGCTCATACTGCTGATCAAGGCTGGCTATTGGCTGGCCCTGCTGATCATCGCGGCCATGGTGATAGCCTCCTTCATCCTGCTGCAGCAGATGATGGCCACCCAACAGCACAACAACACCTTGCTCGACATCGTCAGCACGCAAAAGACGTTGTCGCAGCGCATCGTCTTCCTTGCCGGCGCAACGGGTGCTGCTTCGCGCGACAAGCAGCCGGCGCTGGTCAGCGCGCTCAAGCAGGCGACGGCGGAGTTCGAGACGAATTACGATCTGCTGCTCGAGCAGACGGGAGCCGATCCGCAATCGCCGGCCAAGCTCGACCCAAAGTCGATCGAGAGCGTCCTTTTCGCCAAGCCCTTTCACCTCGACTATTTCTCGGTCGGGCTGATCGCCAATGGCGGCCGCCTGATCTCGGCTTATGAATCGCAATTCACCGGTAGCGGCGGCTACAAGGGAGGCGACGAGCGCGTCAATCTCGATGCCTCTGTCGCCAATGCCAGCTTGTCGGGCTACGCCGCGCTTGGCCAGCGCATCAGCGCCGATGCCGACGAGCGCTCCGAAAAGCTGCTCGCTCTCCACCGCACGCTATTCTACGCCACCCTGAGCGTCATCATACTGGTGGCGCTTTTCATCTTCAGGCCGATGTCGAACGCCATCCTGCGCAAGACGCATGAGCTGATCGACGCGCGCAATTCCATGGCCTTCATCGCGGTGCATGACGGCCTCACAGGCCTGCACAACCGCACGTTCCTGACCGATCATTTCGATACGCTGATCAAGGGCACGCATCGGCGTCGCGAGCGCCTTGCCGTCGTTCAGCTCGACCTCGACCGGTTCAAGCAGATCAACGATACGCTTGGCCATGCCGCTGGCGACTATGTGCTGGTTGTCACGGCACAGCGCATGCGCGATTCCTGCCGGGCTTCGGATCTCTGCGTACGCCTGGGCGGCGACGAGTTCGTCATGATCCTCGGCGGCGCCGGCGGCACCGAAGACATCAACATGCTGGCGCGACGCATCCTGGCGCACATCAACGAGCCGATCGTCTTCCAGGGCACGACCATTCTCCCAGGCGCCAGCGCCGGCATCGCCGTCTACCCGATCGACGCCGACAATGCGCAGGATCTGCTGGTTCACGCCGATCTGGCGCTCTACTCCGCCAAGAAGCTGGGCGGCGGCAACTTCTCCTTCTTCTCCGAAGAGTTGCGCCGCGAGCTCGACTATCGCAAACAGCTCGAGCACGACATCAAGGTCGCCATCGCGGAGCGGGCCTTCCAGGTCTATTTCCAACCGCAGGTTTCGCTGACCAATGGCACGATCAGCGGCATCGAGGCGCTGGTGCGCTGGAACCATGCCGAGCGCGGCATGATCCCACCCGGGGAATTTATCCCGGTCGCCGAAAAATGCGGCTTCATGCCCGAGATCGGCCGCATCGTCATCACCAAGGCGATCAACGAAGCCGCCGAATGGAACCGCGCCGGGATCGCCTTCGGGCGGCTTGCCGTCAACGTTTCCGGCACGGAACTGCGCGAGCCCGATTTCGATGCGTTCTTGTTCGGGACGCTGGAAAAGGCCGGGCTGCCGCCACAGAAACTGTCACTGGAAATCGTCGAATCCGTCATTCTCGACGACGAAAAGACGGGCATCGCCGCCAAGCTGCGCCACATCAGGGCGGCCGGCGTCCATCTGGAACTCGATGATTTCGGCACCGGTTATGCCTCGCTCAGCCATGTCAATCCGAACGAGATCGACCGGCTGAAGATCGATCGTCGCTTCGTCCAGAACATCCATGAGAATGGCGACAACTCGAAGATCGTGCGCGCCATCACCGAGCTTGCCCGTGGCCTCGGCATCTCGATCGTTGCCGAGGGCGCCGAAACCGAAGCCGAACTCGATTCGCTGATGGCCATCGGCTGCGACCAGGTGCAGGGCTACTCCATCGCCTTCCCGATGCCGCACGACAAGGCGCTGGAATGGCTGACCGCCCGCATGCCGAAGAAGGCCAAGCTGACGGTGCTGCAAGGAAGCCTGGCATAGGCTTGCCTTTTGTTTGTGCATGTCGTTGTCCCAAAACCGCCGCGCACTTTTGGGCGACATGCACCGGCCCGCCTTGACAAGCCGTTGTTGACATGGTGACCTGCCACTGAACTGTCATCCAGCTGCGATTAGAGCCTCGACCGTTTTTGTTACGCCTTGTGGCGCGGGTTGAGCAACCGGC
>NZ_JAMYRC010000058.1:0-37193 GCF_040321205.1 Mesorhizobium sp. M0496
GCCGGTTGCTCAACCCGCGCCACAAGGCGTAACAAAAACGGTCGAGGCTCTAATCGCAGCTGGATGACAGTTCAGTGGCAGGTCAGCTGAGGGAAATGGAACTTCGTATGCAACGAGTCGAGTCTGCGGAAAGCTTCTCGGTCGAGGTAAACTCCCGCATGCCGCCAGCACGAATGCAAGAATACGTACTTAATGTTCAACTTGAAGAATATTTGCCTGACGCAGATCGCAAAAATGCGCTAAAATCCATTGGTCGATTTTTGTTCAATAACTTGGAAGCTCAATGGAAAATTCTAGCTGATGATACAATACAAGTTTACGCTCCATTGGGAGCTCAGAATCGAACGCACCAGATGGAGACAGCACTTTCTGAGCTTCCATATGTGAAATCTGTTCGATTCATTCCGCTGCATCGACGTGGTTAAGTTTTCCGCGGCCGCTACCCTTGCCACAGTCGAGAGCATAGCACGTTCGGCGCCGAACTCATGTGCCTTCCCCTCGGCTTGGGAACGGCTCCTTGAACCGAAAGCCTAGCATTCCCGGTTGTCACTGCGGATGAATGCGTTGCGCTCGGCACAGTTCATCTCATGCGCCTGGCTATGGCTAGGGTCGTAGTTCTTCTCGCAGCACTTCCCGCGGGATGACGGCGCGGTGCGGCCCAAAGCGGCCGAGGTAGGAATCCGTATGGATTCCCTTGTGGCGGGCTGGCTTTGGCGGTCCCGCTGAACTGAGTAGGAATATGCTCCTGTTCCCGAGTGTCAATAGTTAGAAATTGCCATCCTTGACCAGCAATGCCGCTGTCATCTTCTCCAGTCGACTCTTTCGACCGTCGACTAGATCCTTGAGCATCTCCTCCAAAATCTCGAAGCAGTTGATTAGGGTTTCGAACTTTGCGTTGCCTTGGTGGCTGCCAAAGTTTCCGACGTTGCGCATGGCGTTGAATGCGTCCTTGTGGCCCGGCTTCTTGTCTTCCAGGTATTCGATACGCTGAGCCAGCGTCATGTCATAATCCCCGCCCTTATTATTCACGCCCATGTAGGGGACCTCGAATTGGTCAAGCAAGCGCTCGAGGAAGATCCGGATACGGTTGGCGCACGACGCTGGGTCCACCCACAGCAGCTCGAATGCCTTACGAAGATGGGCGGCGCATTCCTTGCTAAGTTTCGGGGACATGGGAAATACTGGTGGGGCAGGGTACATTTGAGTGGGCGAATAGTAGGTGGAGTTGAAGCTCACCATCTCGCCCAATTCCCCCTCATACTGCTCTTGATGTTGGGAGGTAACCCGGCCGCAGACTGCCACGACCTCTCCGCAGAGCTTATTCCCGCATACTAAGAAGCAGATGAAGCGCTCCGTCACCCACTCCGGTTCCCAGTTGGAGTCAGACTGCTCGGTCACAGAATATGCCGTCTCCAGCGTTTGGCGGCTATCTTTATGAAGAGCGAGTTGCCCTGACTTACATCGCGGGCAAGGGAATTTTGGAAATGCGCTGTAGTAGGGGCGCCAAAGATTTCGTTCCACGGTCCACCAAATGCTGGTTGAGCGCTTTTGAATAGAACACTTGACGTGCTCGAGCCAGTCCGACGACACGGCCAGCTCGTTGCTGCGCTCCATCACGTTGTGGCTGATCGTCAGCTGACAGGGAGCGCCATAGCTCTACTCGGACCGGCTGCGGGACGGCAGCTCCACCATGGCTATCTTGACCGCAGGAAGGAAATGGTGGGCGATGCAGGGATTGAACCTGCGACCCCACCCGTGTGAAGGGTGTGCTCTCCCGCTGAGCTAATCGCCCGCTCGTTGCCCGAAGGCCAAGCGAGCCGCGATATAAGGGAGGCGGGTGTGGGAAGTCAAGGCGCTGTCTGGCGTTCCGCTAAGGATCGGATTTGCTGCCCTTTCCGCGTTGTCGCCGAGGCGGGGCAGGCCGCTTCCCAAGGCAATCGCATATAGATTCTTGCGAAGAGGACCCCCACCCTAACCCTCCCCACAAGGGGGAGGGAAGCTGCCGCGCTCTCGCCTTTTGCGTCGAAAACGTTGGAAATTTGCTGATATCAGCGCCGACGGAATCTCCCTCCCCCTTGTGGGGAGGGGTTAGGGGTGGGGGTATTCGTAGGGCGCAAGCCTTTGCCCATATGCGATTGCCTGCGCCACTTCCCGTCACTGCCCAGCCGCAGCAATCAGCCTTTGCGCCAGGTCGAGCGTCAGAGCGTCGAAATGCGAGATCACCGCCGAGGGTTCGAATTCGCGCACATGGCGGTCGGTGTAGCCGAAATCGACGGCCACCACCGGAATGCCGGCAGCCTTGGCGGTGTCGATGTCGGTTTGCGAATCGCCGACCATCAGCGCGCGATGCGGGTCGCCGCCGGCCAGCTTGATGGTCTCGATCAGGTGGCGCGGGTCGGGCTTGCGGAACGCGAACGTGTCCTGTCCGGCAATTGCGGCGAAATGCCTGGTCAGGCCGAGCGCCTCGATCAGCGCCAGCGAGTTGGCTTCGTACTTGTTGGTGCAGATGGCCAGGAGATAGCCTGCGTTCTCGAAGCGCGCGATCGCCTCGACGACGCCGGGGTAGGGGCGTGACTTGCCGGGGATGTTGATTGTGTAGTGGTCGAGGAAGAGTTTCAGCAGCCGGTCGTGCTCCTCGACATCAAGCGATCGCTGATGGGCCGCATGCGCCCGCTCGATCATCACCCGTCCGCCGTGACCGACAAAGCGCCTGAAGCCGGCTTCGTCGACCGCCGCGATGTCGCTGGCGGCAAGGCTGTGGTTCAGGCTGTCGAGCAGGTCCGGCGCCGTATCGATCAGCGTACCGTCGAGGTCGAACACGATGATCGGGCGGGTCATGGTCTGTCCTGGGCCAAGTTTATACAGGGGCAGGCGATAGCGGCTGCGGCGCGTCAAGGCAAGCTTACTGGGCAAGCACCGGGCCAACTCGTTCAGGAAGCCCCATCGGGCCGGACATTTTGGCGGCGCGCCGCCAGAAATGGAAAACCCGCCGCGGCGGCGGGTTATCGGCGCGAATCAGCACCATGACCAAATATGTAGCATGCCTGCCGTCACCGGGTCAACGAGACAGAGGAAATAATTCCTATATCCGCTGCCGTTGATGGTTCGCGCGCACGTCGATGAGATGCGGCGCATCGGCAGAGCTCTTGCCAAGGGCTTTGACCGGACAGGCAAAAATGGTAGGAGCCCGAAACACTGGGTTTCGGGACAGCAAGCGGCATGGATGCAAGGCAATTGAAGGTCGAAGCCGCACGGGCAGCACTTGCCCATGTGAGCGATGGCATGCGGCTCGGCATCGGCACCGGCACCACGGCCGAAGAGTTCGTGCGGCTGCTTGCCGACAAGGTTGCCACCGGCATGACCGTCATCGGCGTGCCGACTTCGGAGCGCACCGCTTCGCTCTGCCGCGAACTCGGCGTGCCGCTGTCGACGCTGGAGGAAACGCCCGAGCTCGATCTCACCGTCGATGGCGCCGACGAAGTCGACCCGGAGCTGACCTTGATCAAGGGCGGCGGCGGTGCGCTGCTGCGCGAGAAGATCGTCGCCGCGGCCTCCCAGCGCATGATCGTCATTGCCGACCGGTCGAAGATGGTCGCCACGCTCGGCCGTTTTCCCCTGCCGATCGAAGTCAATCAGTTCGGCCTGCGCGCGACCGAAATCGCGATTGCTGCCGCGGCTGAAAAGCTCGGTCTTTCCGGTCCGGTTATATTGAGGATGACGGGGGGGCAGGCTTTTGTTACAGACGGCGGCCATTTTATCCTCGATGCATCTTTTGGCCGCATTCCGGATACAAGAGCGCTTTCGAATGCTCTCCACGCCATTCCGGGCGTGGTCGAGCATGGTCTTTTCATCGGGCTGGCGTCAGCGGCCATCATCGCCGGCGGCGACGGTATCCAAACTGTCCATGCCGCCCGAAAACCAGGGAGTTCTACCGATCATGATGTTGCATAACCGGGTTCGCAGCCTTTCCATCCTTCTGGCGGCCTCAGTCGTTTTCGCCTTCTCGTCGCCGGCGTTTTCGCAGGATGTCACGGAATCGCACCTGAAGGCCGCCCGCGCCGCGGTCGCTGCGATCCACGCGACCGACCCGTTCGACAACATCTTGCCGCAGGCAGCCGCCGCGCTCGAATCGCAGCTGATCCAGAAGAACCCGGACATGCAGGAACTGATCGGCAAGACCATCAACGAGAAGGCTCTGGCGCTGGCGTCGCGCCGCGCCGACCTCGAGAAGGAAGCAGCACTCGCCTACGCAAAAGTGTTCTCCGAAAAGGAACTGACCGATATCGCCGCCTTCTACAATTCCGATGCCGGCAAGAAGCTGCTCGATAGCGGCCCGACGGTGACCCGCGACCTGATCAAGGCAGCCGACATCTGGCAGAACGGCGTCGGCCGCGATCTCGCGCAGCAGGTCGGCGAAACATTGGCCGCGGCCGCCAAGGCAAAGGCGCCCGCAGCGCCTGCCGCCCCGGCGGATGGCGCGGCACCCGCCGATGGTGCGGCGCCCGCGGACAACAACTGATCCTGCGTTTCAAAACGGCCTAGCGGCCATCTGCGAAAGCCCGGCTTGTCCGGGCTTTTCTTTTGACGCTTTG
This sequence comes from Mesorhizobium sp. M0496, assembly GCF_040321205.1. Lineage (NCBI taxonomy): Bacteria > Pseudomonadati > Pseudomonadota > Alphaproteobacteria > Hyphomicrobiales > Phyllobacteriaceae > Mesorhizobium > Mesorhizobium sp. M0496. Next base: position 4,593 of record NZ_JAMYRC010000058.1, read on the forward strand.
CGGCCTACCTGTCTCTCAAATTTCCGAAGCTCGAGGAGCCGTCATGGCCGGTTACGACTACGATCTTTTCGTCATCGGCGGCGGCTCGGGCGGCGTGAGGGCGGCGCGCGTGGCGGCCGCACTCGGCAAGCGCGTCGGCATCGCCGAGGAATACCGTTTCGGCGGCACATGCGTCATTCGCGGCTGCGTGCCGAAAAAGCTCTATGTCTATGCCTCGCAATTTCCGGAGCATTTCGCCGACGCCGCCGGCTATGGCTGGACGGTGGCCGAAGCCAGTTTCGACTGGCAGACGCTGGTCGCCAACAAGGACCGTGAGATCAGCCGGCTGGAGGCGATCTACAAGCGGAATGTCGAGGGGGTCGGCGGCGAGACTTTTCATTCGCGCGCCATGATCGTCGACCCGCATGTGGTGCATCTTCTCAGCGAAGATCGTACCGTCACATCAGACCAGATCCTGATCGCCACCGGTGGCCGCCCGGCGGCGCATCCGGCGCTGCCCGGCCACGAACATTGCATCTTTTCCAACGAGGCTTTCGACCTCGAGGAGCTGCCCAAGGCGATCATGATCGAGGGTGGCGGCTACATCGCCGTCGAATTCGCCAACATCTTCCACGGTCTCGGCGTCGACACCACGCTGGTCTATCGCGGCAAGGAAATCCTCAGCCGTTTCGACATGGACCTGCGGCGCATGCTGCACGAGACGATGGAGAAGAAGGGGATAAAGATCCTCTGTCATTCCGTGTCCGAATGGGTGCGCAAGCGGCCGGACGGCCGGCTCGACGCGGTCATCAGCGGCGGCGAGGTGCTGACGGTCGATCAGGTGATGCTGGCCATCGGCCGCATTCCCAACACCGAGAATATGGGCCTCGAAGGCATCGGCCTGGAGATGACCAAGATCGGTGCGATCGCTGTCGACAAATACTCCCGAACCAACATCGACAACATCTGGGCGATCGGCGACGTCACCAACCGCGTACAGCTGACGCCCGTGGCGATCCATGAGGCGATGTGTTTCATCGAAACCGCCTTCAAGGGAAATCCGACCGCGCCCGACCACGACACGATCGCCACGGCGGTCTTTTCGCAACCGGAGATCGGCACCGTCGGCCTGTCGGAGGACGATGCCGTCAAACGCTTCCCCGACATCGAAATCTACCGCGCCACATTCCGGCCGATGCGGCACACGCTGTCCGGACGCGACGAGAAGATGCTGATGAAACTGGTGGTCGATGGCGCGTCGAAGAAAGTGCTCGGCGCCCACATATTGGGGCCGGACGCCGGCGAGATGGCGCAGCTTCTCGCCATTCCGCTGAAAGCCGGCCTGACCAAGGATGATTTCGACCGCACGATGGCGGTGCATCCGACAGCGGCGGAAGAACTGGTCACCATGTACAAGCCGACCTATCGCGTGAAGGACGGCGAGCGGGTGGATTGACGGGCAAAACCCGGAGCAGTCGCATTTAGGAACGCCATGCTGGCGCCCTACGAATACCCCCACCCCTAGCCCCTCCCCACAAGGGGGAGGGAGACTTCCGTAGATGCCGATCCTTGGCAAGTCGCTTGCGTCTCAGCTTCAAAAGAGCGCGCGGCAGCATTCCCTCCCCCTTGTGGGGAGGGCTAGGGTGGGGGTCCTCTCCGCAAGAATCCTTGTGCGGTTGTCGTTGTCCAACACTGGCCGCTACAGCAGCGTCCCGCGCAAGATCACCAGCGCCACCGAGAAATAGATCACCAGGCCGGTGACATCGACCAGCGTGGCGACGAACGGCGCCGATGCGCTGGCCGGATCGAAGCCGATGCGTTTCAGGGCAAACGGCAGCATAGACCCAGACAGCGAGCCGAACGTGACGATGCCGACCAGTGCCGCGCCCACCGTCGTGGCGATCAGCGGCCAGTGCGGGCCATAATCGTAGAAGCCCATATATTGCCAGAGCGCGATGCGGCAGATGCCGACCACGCCGAGCATGGCACCCAGCACGATGCCGGTGGGCAGTTCGCGCAGCGCCACCCGCCACCAGTCGCCGAGACCGATCTCGCGCAGCGCCAGCGCACGGATGACCAACGAGGTCGCCTGCGAGCCGGAATTGCCGCCAGAGCTCATGATCAGCGGGATGAACAGCGTCAGCACGATCGCCTTCTCCAGCTCGCCCTCATAGCTCTGCATGGCGTTGGCCGTCAGCATCTCCGAGATGAACAGCGCGCACAGCCAGCCGCCGCGCTTCCTGATCATGGCGAGGAAGCTCATCTTCATATACGGCTCGTCCAGTGCCTCCATGCCGCCGAAACGGTGCACATCCTCCGTCGTCTCCTCGATCATCGTGTCGATAATGTCGTCGATGGTGACGATGCCGAGGATCTTGCCGTGGTCGACGACCGGGACGGCAAGCAGATCGTATTTGGAGATCGTCTGCGCCAGGGTTTCGCGATCGGTCAGTGGGCCGACCGTCACCGGAACACGATCCGGCGCCACCGTCATGATCGAATCGTCCGGCTCACCGGTGATCAGCCGGCGCAGGCCAGTCGACCGCACAAGGAGGTGCGTTTGCGGATCGACGATATAGATCGCGTAGACGGTCTCGCGCGTCCGCTCGACCTTGCGGATGTAGTCGAGCGTGCGGCCGACGGTCCAGTCCGAGGGCACGCTGACGAACTCCGTCGTCATGATCGATGCGGCGCTGCCTTCGGGATAGCCGAGAATGGCAAGCAACGTGGCGCGCAGCGGCGGCGCAAGCCCGCCGAGCAGCTCGGAACGGGCCGGCTCGTCGAGCTCGCGCAGGATGTCGGCGGCACGGTCGACCGACATGGCGGTGAGCAGCTTGCCCGCCTTGGCGCGCGGCAGTGCCTCCATGAGTTCGAACGCGCCGTCGAGTTCAGGCTGATCGAAGATCTCGACCAGCCGCTCGAACGTCACTTCACAAAGCAGCTCCGTCGCGGTTTCTCGCGGCTCCCTGTTCAGGGCCTCGACAATGTCGGCGACGTGATCGTTGGCTAGGATACGGGCGATCGCGACAGCCTCGTCGCTCGCTACGGCGGTAAATTCGTTCATGGCTCACTCCTTGCCGTCCGGCAGGACATGAACCATTGGAGGTCACGTCTAGGCGGACGGCGGTTGCGTTCGACTGTGACTGTCGCCAGGCATGGCGCGGTGACCTTTCCGCTTGCGGGTTCGCGTTTGACTATCTGCAAGCGGGCGCAACATAGGAGCGCGCTTTGCCGTGTCAATCGCAGGGAGGAAGGAAAATGCCGGCGAGCGGCCGAGATCGCGAGACTGTGATCGCCTGCCGCCGCAAGTCGCGGCCGGCTCGGTCACAGCGTCGTTATTTCTGCTTCAGCCGGCGCGAGAAACGCAGCCACTTGTCCTCGACCGGCCTCGGCTGCGTGAGAATGGTGGTGAGCTCGACAGGCAGGGTCGGAACCAGCGGCTTCTTGGTGGCGACACCGTCGGCGATCGCGACGATGCTGTGGTAGAATTCGCTGCCTGTCATCGATCGTGGCGCCACCGCCTCGTGCATGACGCTGATCACCGTGACATCGGGGCAGTTGTCCTTGATGGCCTGGTGGAAGGCAACCTTGCCATCGGGATCGAGCGCGCCGGTCGCCTCGTCAAGAAACAGCAGCCCCGGTTGCTGCAGCACGATGCGGGCCACTACCAGCTTCTGTTTCTGGCCGCCCGACAGGACCTGATCCCAGCTTTTGCCCTCGCGGTTTTCGTCGGCCATGTGTTCGATGAAATCGCCAAGCCCGGCCTTGTGCAATGCCGACGCGACCTGCGCATCGCCATGGTCGTGCTCGGAGCCGGGCAGGCAGACCAGCTGTTTCAGCGACACCGGCTGTAGCTTGACCTCCTGGGCGGCATAGAAGCTCTTCACGCCTTCGGGGAAGACGATGGTGCCGCGGCCATACGGCCACAGGCCGTTGATCGCCTTGATCAGCGAGGTCTTGCCGCAACCCGATTCGCCTTTCAGGAACGTCCACTCGCCGCGCCGGAAGCGCAAATTGGCGGCACTGAGGAAGGGGGTGGCGTCCTCGCCCTGATGCGCCAGTTCGAGTTTTTGGATGGTCAGGCCGAAAACCGGGTTCTGGCTGGCATAGTGGAAGTCGGAGCGGCCGGTCTGGCTGTAGAATTCCTGTGGGTGCTGGACATTCTCGATCGCATTGGCCAACTCGGTGACACGCTGGCTGTTGGCACGCAGCGTGGCGATGTTCGGCATGACGTGGATGAACCACGAGCATTGACTGATCAGCGAATTGACCAGCTCGGAGCCGGTTATGTAGCCCTTGAGATCGAAACCGTTGTGGATGAACGGCACCAGGCCAGGTCCATAGGCGACAATGCGGGCACCAATGAAATTGTAGATCAGCTCGAACGAATTGTAGCCTGTGTTGACGATATTCAGCCGCGCCCAAGTGCGGTCGATGTCGACATAAAGTCGATTGTGCATCGTCTTCTGCACGTGCTCGCCTTGCGAGGCCGCGACATGGAAGCTGCGACGCAGGAAAGTGGTCAGCTCGCCGCGATAGCTGCCTTCGGATTGCTGCATCCTGACGTTGAGCCGTTCCAGCAGACGACCCAGTTTGACCGCGATCCAAGTGTTAAGCGGTACGTAGGTGGCGACCGCCAGGAAAGCCAGAACCGCGCTGCCGTAGCTGCCGAGGAATTCCAGCCCTTTCACTTCCGCCGAGTTTTCAAGCAATTTCTGGCCGACGAAATAAAGCGATGTGGCAACGCCCAGGACGCCCATGGCGAGACCGATGGCTCCGCCGGTCATGTCCTTGATCGATTCCTGGATGCGCTGATCGATGTTGTCGGGAGCGGCATTGCCGGACGAACCATGCTGGGCGTGGAAATGCGTATGATTGGTGTCGAGCAGCGCTTCGTTGAAGCGGCTGTCCAGCCAGCCGCGCCATTTGCGATGCAACGTCGCTGACACGAGGCTGCGTATGCCGGTGAAGCCGGCGTCCTTGAGCACGACCAGCAGCACGAGGATGCCGGCATTGACCAGCAGCGAGCGAAGCGGCGTGGTGTTGGCGGCGTCATGGAAGAAGGCGATCGAGTTGACCAGTTCGCCGGAGGCTTCGGCGAACCAGACACCGGCTTTGCTGGACAGCGCCGTGAGCAGTGCGATCACCAGCGTCAGTGTCCAGGCTTCCTTCCAGCGGTCCGAGACCCAGTAGGCCCGCATCAGGCCCCAGAAGCTGCGCATCGACGATACCGGCGTCAGAAGCGATCGCCCTGCGGCATCGCGAGGTGTTTTTTCCGGTACTGACTCTTGCGATGGTCTATCGACCCGAATCACTATCCCGCCCAAACCTTTTTTCTTTTGTTACGGATGGTAACACCAATTGATCATTTTCCATTAATTTAAAACCGGGCCGACCGGATTACCCCGGCTTCCGTTGCTGTGAGGCAACAGATTGCACGCTGAAATATGGCGCCAACGGTCGGCAAAAATCAGGATATCGTTATTGATTTCAAATGTTTGATCTGGGAAGTCAGACCGTCCGAGTAGCTTCCCCTAGGGAAGGGTTTTCACACGGTTTTGTGAACTGGAAATCATGTGGACCGGTCTGTTTTCTCACTGCGGGCTGGCCTGGAAACCCGAAAATTGCCGTTTGTGATCTCGCCGCGCCGGCCGTCATTATCCTTGCCGGAGTCAGGAAGTGACCGGAAAATCGTCTGAGCAGCGCGTTCCGTCTTGTCGGGTCAGCCGAGGAACTGCGTTTGACAATTCATCCGTTCGGGATTGAACCTTGCCGGGCATTGTCGACACACATGCATGTCCGGTTCTCCAACAAGGAAGTTCCCAATGCTTGCACGCGCGGCCGCAATCCTGTCCCTCTTCGCCTGGCTGCCTCTCTTTGCCTCGGTATCTTTGGCGCATGCCGCCTCGCAGAGCATCCCGGCCAGCGCCGAAGGCCAGATCGAGTTCAACACGCCGTCCGGCAACATTGGCTGCATCTACACGGCGAAAGGCGGCACCAGCACCTACGAGCCAAGGGATGGCGGCCCGGAGCTGAGCTGCTCGCGGGTCGAACCGCGCTACGTCACCATCATCCTCGGACCCAAGGGGCCGGCCACGCTGATCAAGAACCCAGGCGAGCAGGGCTGCTGCAGCGATGTCGACAAGCTTGGCTACGGCAACAGCTGGAGTGCGGGGCCGTTCTCGTGCCAGTCGTCAACCAAGGGACTGACTTGCACGGCCACGAACGGCCATGGATTTTTTATCAGCAAGGCCAAGGTGACGGTGAAGTAAGACTTGCTCTTGTCGGAAAGGTGAGGGTGCCGGCCTCAGCCGACCTTTTCCAATTCGCCGCGCGCCTTGGCAGCCGCCACCTGACGAATGGCATCGGCCAGGGTATCGGCATCCTGCGCACCCATGACCGCATATTTGTCTTCGAGCAGGAAGCACGGCACGCCAGATATGCCCATGCGCGACGCGGTGGCGATCTCGGTGCGAACCGCCTCTACATCGGCGTCGGTCGGCAAAAGCGTGGCAACCACTGATGCGTCCATGCCGGCTTCGCGCGCGGCTTCGGTCAACACGGCATGGTCGCCGATATTGGCGTCTTCCTCGAAATTCAGCTGGAACAGCCGGCGCACAAGCCTGTTCTGCACGGCTTCGCCGGCAGCACCGGCCCAGCGGATCACGCGGTGCGCATCGAGCGTATTCGGCGCCACCTTGATGGCGTCGAAGGCGAAGGAAATACCTTCGGCTTCGCCCAACGGCTCAATGCGGGCATGAATCTCGCGGATACGTTCATCGCTGCCGAACTTGGCCAGCATGTATTCGTGCCGATCCTTGCCCTGCGCCGGAATGGTCGGATCGAGCTGGAACGGCCGCCAGCGGACATGCACGTCGACATCGCCGACAGCGGCAATCGCCTTGTCGAGCCGCTTCTGACCGATGAAGCACCATGGGCAGACGACGTCGGACACCACATCGACGGTGACGGCGTTCGGTTCGCTCATCTCGTTCTCCTGAATTTCAGTTCGGCTTGCGCCACCAGGTCGGCAGTTGATACCCAAATATGGGCGTCTTTTGCGGATGTTCCAGATAGTTCCAGTAGGCAATCCATTGCTGCGTGTTGTGCTGCATCGGTACCATGTAGTTGCCGGAGATCAGCAGCCGGTCGAGAACACGAACGGCAGCGACATAATCCTCCTTCGAGCGGGCGCGCAGCATCGCTTCGATTGCCGCGTCCACCGCCGGATCGGCCACGCCGGCAAGATTGAACGAGCCTTCCGTCCTGGCCGCGGCCGAACTCCAACGCCCGGTCTGTTCGATGCCGGGCGACAGCGAATTGTTGAAGCCGCTCGATCCGACCAGGACCTCGAAATCGAAGCGCTGCTTGCGCGACTGGATCTGATCGCCATCGAGGCTGCGAATGGTGAGGTCGATGCCGATCTTCTCCAGCGTGCGCTGGTAGATGCCGGCAAGGCGCTCCTCGTCCTGCGAGGCGGTCAGGATCTCGAAGCCGAAAGGTTTGCCCTCGGCATCGAGCATTGTTCCATTCTGCACGTGGTAGCCGGCACTTTTCAGCAGGTCGAAAGCTGCCTTCAATACGCGGCGGTCCTGGCCTGATCCGTCAGTCACCGGTGGCCGGTAAGTGCCGTCCATGACATCGGCCGGCACACGGCCGGGATAGGGCGCCAGAAGCGCCTTCTCCCTGTCGTCGGCCGGATGACCGAGCGCGGAAAGCTCGGAATTCTGCCAGTAACTCATCGTGCGCGTGTATTTGCCGCCGAACAGGTTCTTGTTGGCCCATTCGAAGTCATAGAGCATGCCGAGCGCGCGCCGCACGACCGGGTTGGAAAACTTCTGCAGCCTCGTGTTGAACAGGAAACCGGTCACCACGGGCGGAATCCCGGTGTCGAAGGTTTCCGCGACCACGTCTCCCTTGTGGAAGGCGGGAAAATCGAGATCGCGCTCGCGTTTCACCGGATCGCCGTCGTCGTCGATGGCGCAAAGGCCCTTCTTGAACGCTTCGAGCTTGGCGTTGGCGTTGAGGAAATACTCGATGGTGATCTGGTCGTAATTGTCGAAACCGCGCTTGGCCGGGATATCCTTGCCCCAGTAGTCCGGATTGCGCTTGAAGACGATGCGCTGACCGGGCTGTACCTGCGCGATCGTATAGGGACCACTGCCGATCACCGGCTTCAGCGTCGTCTTGTCGAAGGTTTCCTTGTCGAAGGCGTGCTTCGGGATGATCGGCGTCAGCGCGATGATCAGCGGGAATTCGCGATCGGCCTTGTCGTTGAAGGTGAAACGCACGCTATGGTCGCCGGTCTTTTCGAGCTTTGCGACCCTGGCCATGCGGTCGCTGTAAGGGGGTCGCCCTTTCTCGGTATAGACTTCATAGCTGAAGAGCACGTCCTCCGGCGTCACCGCCTGACCGTCCGACCACTTGGCCTTCGGGTTCAGATGGAATTCGATGCTCCGGCGCTCCGGGTCCATGTCGGCGGTGTCGGCGAGCAGCCCGTAAAGCGTGAAAGCCTCGTCGGCATTGCGCTGCATCAGCGGCTCGAAGACCAGATTGCCGAAGATCGTGTCCATCATGCCGCGCGCCGTCGTGCGCAGGCTCTTGAGGATGAAAGGGTTGAGATTGTCGAAGCTGCCGACGACGCAATAGGTGATCGAGCCACCCTTCGGCGCGTCGGGATTGGCGTAGTTGAAATGCGTGTAGTCGGACGCCAGCGCCGGTTCGCCCTGCATGGCGATCGCGTGCTTCGGCTCCGATGCGGCGGGCTGATGCGAAAGTGCGAGAAACGATGTCGCGGTGATCAGCCAAACAAGAACGCGGCCCATGACCGTCTCCTTAATGGGTCGGCTTGATGATTCGGTGCGCACCCTAGCATGAGGCAGCCGCGCACCGGCCAATCGTGCGTTCAACAATTGCTGACGTCGGGCTGGATTCGACACCGCTTGCAGTGTAACACGCCCTCCGAAGTCATTCTGTTGCCTCATTTCGGCAACAGGTAGCTGGACCACACGGCACGAAGAAGCCGGTCCCGGGATCATTTGAGAGGAAGTGCACGACATGACGAGCCTGAACAGCAACGCGTACCGCCTGTCGGTCATGGCCGCTGGCGTGATCGGCTTTCTCTGCGCAGGACTTCCCGCCGCTTCCGCACAGCAGCAACAGCAGATTCCGCAAGGCTGGTTCAAGGCTTGCACCAAGCAGGAAGACGTCGACATCTGCAATGTCCAGAACATCACCACCGCAGGCAACGGCCAGTTGGTCACCGGCGTCAGCCTGATCGAGCTGAAGGGCAAGGTGAACCGCAAGGTGTTCCAGGTCACGGTCCCGACCGGTCGTCTGGTGCCTCCCGGCATTGGCCTGCAGATCGATACCGGCAAGGCGCAGAAGCTCGACTACGTTATCTGCTTCCCGGATCGTTGCGTGGCGGAAGTGCCGCTGACCGATCAGCTCGTCGCCGCGTTCAAGAAAGGCCAGGCGATCACGCTGACCTCGGTCAATTTCCAGAACCAGCCCAACCCGATCAAGGTCGCCCTGCAGGGCTTCAGCGGCGCCTATGACGGCCCGGCGCTGCAGCAGTCGGACATCGAGGACCGGCAGAAGAAGCTTCAGGACTTTGTCGCCAAGAACAACCAGGATTTCGCCAAGAAGCTCAAGGAAGAGCAGGACAAGGCGAAGACAGCCAACTGACCGGCCGATATCGTCGGACCAACAAAGAAGCGGGATTATGCCCCGCTTTTTTTGTGACCGTCGCTTAATGCCTGGACTGCCGTTTCGGCTGGTAGCCCCCATCCGGCTTCTTGTCGAACATCTCCTTGATCTGCGGATGCCGGACCGGCTCCCCCGATTGATCCTCGAGCAGATTCTGCTCGGAGACATAGGCGACGTACTCGGTCTCTGAATTCTCGGCGAGCAGATGATAGAAGGGCTGATCCTTACGCGGCCGTACGTCAGCGGGGATGGCTTCGTACCATTCGTCGGTGTTGGCGAATTGCGGATCGACGTCGAAAATGATGCCCCTGAATGGAAACAGCCGGTGGCGAACCACCTGTCCGATTGCGAATTTGGCTGTTTTCATCGTACCCACCACTGAATTCCTTGGCTTTATTTGGCGCAGACTGCGCCTCAATTCAATCCCGAAGCGTTTGAGCGCGCCCTGAAGCTACGCAGGACATGGCGCAAAGGTTTTACCGCATGCGGCTGATATCGACGATCGTCGATGACGCAGCTTGTCAGGAATGGGAAGATCGCTGTCAGCGTGCCGGCCTTCCCAGGCCACCGACCAGCGCAGCGAAGCCGCTGCCGGGACGAAGTCCCTCGCGCATGAAAAAAGCGCGAAGCGGCGCGAAGCCACCGAGCACGCCGAGCCCGGCAACGCGGGCCATCTGTGCCGGCAGCATGTCGGAAAGCAGCGACATGTTGAGAAGATTGACCGCACTGCTGCGCGCCAGAATATCGGGCCGACGCTTGAAATCGTAGGCGGCCAGGGCCTTGGCGGCACCAGGGTCCGCGCGATTTTCTACAGCAATACCAATGAGATCGTCGACATCCCTGATACCGAGATTGAGGCCTTGCGCGCCGATCGGTGGAAACACGTGGGCGGCTTCGCCGACCAGCGCTATCCGGTCCCTTGCGAAACGCAGCGGCGTCACCGCCGAAAGCGGGTAGATCTGCCGGCCCGGCTCGACCGTCACCCGGCCCAGCATCGACTGCATCTGCTGTTCGACCTGCATCGAAAGCGTCGCATCGTCCAATGCGGTGAGTTCCGTCGCGGTCTCGGGTTTCACCACCCAGACCAGGCTCGATCGATTGCCGGGCAGGGGAACCTGCGTGAACGGACCAGTCTCGGTGTGGAATTCCGTCGAGGTGAAGGCATGGTCGCCGCTGTGGCGGAAATTGAGGACAAGAGCTGCCTGCGGATAGGAGCGAGCCGAGGTCGAGATGCCGGCGGCCTGGCGCGCCGGCGACAAGCGTCCGTCGGCTGCGACCGCCAGTGATGCGTCCACCGTGCTGCCGTCGGCCAGGACGGCACGGGCGTATTCGGCATCGAGCTGCCAGTTCGCCACCATCGAGCGTCGCCATTCGATGCCGGCATGCGCGGCGACGGCGCTGGCGAGTGCCGGATTGAGGACGCTGTTGGGCAGGTTCAGCCCGAACTGGTCCTCGTCGATCTCGCTGGCGCGGAAGGTGACGACCGGACTGCGGATCAGCCGGCTGGTCGCGTCGACGATGCGCATCACCTTCAGGGGCGCCGCCTTGGGCTTGACGGCATCGAGCACGCTCAGCCGCTCGATCACTTTCAAGGCAGGGTTCATCAGGGCGGTCGTGCGGCCATCGGGGGCCGTGGCCTCCGGCCCGGCCAGCGTCACCGGGAAACCGGCAGCGGCAAAACCGAGTGCCGCGATCAGTCCTGCCGGCCCCGTGCCAGCAACCAGTATCCGCGCGGTTTGCTCATGCTCCAAGATCGGCTTCCGGCTTGCAATGCGAGGCGGCCACCCGGCCTGCCATTCGATGAGCATATAGGGCAGATCATGCCGCTTGATCAACGCGGCGATTCGGCCCATTCGGATGTCATGACCGGCCAGCAGGACGACTTCAGCCATCTCGACCGCGCCGGCCGCGCCATGGCCACCATCGCGCGCAATCCTCGCGTCACGGTAAACGCCGCTGTCGGGGCTTGTATCCTGCTTGCCTGGCTATTCCTCGCCGCGATGGCAATCCGCGGCGCCGAAGGCGGGATTGCAGGCGTCAGTGCCCCCGGCGACACGATCCTGCGCTATCTGCCGCAACTCCCGCTGCCCGATTTCCTGGAACGGTTCTTCGCGCTCTGCCTGTCGCCGGCGCCGCTGGACGCAAGCCTGCAGGCGGGTGCGCTCGTTTTGATGTGGTTTCTGATGGCGATCGCGACGATGCTGCCTTCGGCCGCCCCGATGATCCGCACTTACTGCGAGATCGCCGATACGGCACGCATCAAGGGCGAGCCGGTCGTCCATCCGCTGGTGCTGGTCGCCGGCTACCTCAGCGTCTGGCTCGCCGCCTCGGTGATGTTCGCGGGGCTGACCTTGGCCACTCATGCGTTTGGTCCGCCCGGTGGGATGCTCGACCCTGTCGTCGGCATTGCGGGTGCGCTGGCGCTTCTGATTGCGGGCCTCTACCAGTTCAGCGGCTTGAAAGACGCCTGCCTGACACGGTGCAAGAACCCGTTCTCGATCCTTTTCGCGAACTGGAGCGCGAGGTCCGTCAGCATCTTCCGGCTTGGTGTCGCGCAAGGCATTTGGTGCCTCGGCTGCTGCTGGGCGCTGATGCTGGTGATGTTCGCCGTTGGCGTCATGAACATCTTCTGGATGGCGTTGATCGGGCTGTTCACCCTGATCGAAAAACAAACGGCGAGCAGGGTTCCAACCCGGCTCGCCGGTGCGATACTGCTTGTCTGGGCAGCCGCGCTGCTAGTAGTCTCGCTGTGAGTGGGGGAAAATCGATGGCAGATCAGAGCTGGGCAATGAAAGGAGAGCTCGTACTCTCCTGCAATTGCACGGTTTTTTGCCCTTGCGTGCTGTCGCTCGGCAATCATCCGCCGACCGAAGGCTATTGCCAGACCTGGGCTGGGTTCCGCATCGACCGCGGTCATTTCGGCGACGTCGATCTGTCCGGTCTCAATCTCGGGCTGGTCATGGAAATCCCCGGTTATATGAGCCGCGGCAACTGGACCGCCGGCCTGTTCATCGACCAGCGTGCCTCGGTCTATGCGGCCAAGGCGCTGACGAAAATCTTCACCGGCAAGGCAGGCGGAACCACCTCGCTGCTCTCCATCCTCGTCGGCAAATTCCTCGGCGTCGAGCAGGTGCCGATCACCTACGAGACGCGTGACAAGACACGTATCTTCCAGATACCGAAGATCATCGACGGGGCGGTGACACCCATCCCCGGCAAGGATCGCGACAAGGATACGGTGATCAGCAATTCGGAATACTGGATCGCGCCCGAGATCATCGTGGCCAGGTCCGACAAAAGCAAGATGCGGGCTTTCGGCCGCAACTGGAATTTTGCCGGGCGTTCGGCGGAAATCTGCAAGCTGGATTGGCGGGGCCCGTGAGCAAGAACACAACCGCACGGAAAGCCGCCAAAAAGATTACCGACCGGATTCCGCGGCCGAAGAAGAAAGTCACATGGCCGCAGGCGAGGGCGTTCTCCGTCCATCTCTTGACCGCGTCGGGCTCGTTCCTGGCCTTCCTGTCGCTGGTGGCGGCAAGCGAAGAGCGCTGGACGGCGATGTTCTGGTGGCTCGGGCTGGCGCTGTTCGTCGACGGCATCGATGGGCCGATCGCCAGAAAGCTCGAGGTCAAGGAGATCCTGCCGACATGGTCGGGCGAACTGCTCGACAACATCATCGACTACGTCACCTACGTCCTGATCCCGGCCTTCGCGCTTTATCAGCGCGGCTTCATGGGCGAGGGCCTGTCGTTCCTGTCGGCGGCGATCATCGTCGTCTCCAGCGCCATCTACTATGCCGACACCGGCATGAAGACGAAGGAGAATTTCTTCAAGGGATTCCCCGTGGTCTGGAACATGGTGGTGTTTACACTGTTCGTCATCGAGCCCGGACAATGGGTCTCGTTCGCGGTGGTGGTGATGGCCGGCATTCTGACCTTCGTCCCGATCAATTTCATCCATCCGGTGCGGGTGGTGCGGCTGCGGCGCATCAATCTTGCGATGACCCTTTTGTGGTGCGCTTTCGGCGCGCTTGCCCTGGCGCAAGCGGCCCTCGCTGCCTTCTACGATCAGATCGGCGTGCTGGGCGAGCAGGTCAGCACCTTCACCAAGATCGGTATCACCATCACGGGGCTTTACCTCGCTAGCATTGGTGGCATCATGCAGTTCTTTCCAAATCTCGGTGCCAAAAAGGCCTGATCAGCCAGAGGAAGCCTAGCCTATGTCCAAAGCGATCCGCATCCACGCCCATGGTGGCCCGGAAGTCCTGACCTATGAGGACGCCGACCCCGGCCAGCCGGGAGCAGGGCAGATCCTGATCCGGCACACGGCGATCGGCCTTAATTTTATCGATGTCTATCATCGCTCGGGCCTTTATCCGCCGCCCGGCGGGTTCCCGCTTGTCCCTGGCGGCGAAGCCACCGGCGTCGTGCTGGGAGTCGGCAAGGGCGTTGAGTGGCTGAAGCCGGGCGATCGCATCGCCTATGCCGTGACGACAGGGGCTTACGCGCGAGAGCGCGTCATTGACGCCAGCCGCGTCGTCAAGGTGCCGGATGGCATCAGCGACGAACAGGCCGCCGCGATGATGCTGAAGGGCATGACCGCGGAATATCTGCTGCGCCGGGCGTTCAAGGTGAAGGCCGGCGACACGATCCTGTTCCATGCCGCGGCGGGCGGTGTCGGATTGATCCTCGGCCAATGGGCCAAACATCTCGGCGCAACCGTCATCGGCACCGCCAGCTCGTCCGACAAGATCGAACTCGCCAAGGCGCACGGCTTCGACCATGTCATCAACTACAAGGAACAGGATTTCGTCGCCGGCGTTGCCGCCATCACCGGCGGCAGGAAATGCGACGTGGTCTACGATTCGGTCGGCAACGACACGTTTCCGGCCTCGCTCGACTGCCTGAGGCCGCTCGGCATGTTCGTCAGCTTCGGCCAGTCCTCGGGGCCGATCCCGCCGTTCAGCATGTCGCTGCTGGCGCAGAAGGGCTCGTTGTTCGCAACCCGGCCGACGCTGTTCGTCTACAATGCTAAACGCGAAGACCTCGAGGCCTCCGCCGCGGCCTTGTTCAAGGTCGTGCTCAGTGGCGCCGTCAAGATCAGGATCAACCAGCGCTATGCGCTCAAGGACGCCGGCAAGGCGCATTCCGACCTTGAGGGCCGCAGGACCACAGGGACGACCATTCTCATTCCCTAGGGACCGATTACAAACTCTACTCCGGCGGCCAAAACAGTCTCTTTGTCCGTTCTTCCTTGCTATCGCTTGAATTTCCGCTGAAATTCTTGAAGCTCTTTCAAGACGCGTGCCGCTTTCCGATGAGAGCCGGCCGCGCCTACCATGCTTGCGGGAACACAGAACATGTCTGGCTAGCCAGATGGGAGGCACTGTGAGTGCAAATCAGGACGGCACGAACCTGCTCGAGGTCCGTGGCCTCACCAAGATATTCGGCACGCTGACAGCGTGCGATCATATCGATCTCGACATCGCCAGGGGTGAAATCCACGCTTTGCTCGGCGAAAACGGCGCCGGCAAATCGACGCTGGTCAAGATGCTGTTCGGCTCGCTGGAGCCCAATTCCGGCGAGATTTTCTGGAACGGCCAGGCGGTCAGGATTTCCAGCCCCGGAGTCGCGAAAAAACTCGGCATCGGCATGGTGTTCCAGCATTTTTCGCTGTTCGAAGCGCTGACCGCGGCCGAAAACATCGCGCTGTCGCTGGATGACGGCTCGCCGATCAGCAGCATCGCGGCAAAGGCGAGGGCGCTTTCCTTCAGCTATGGCCTGCCGCTCGACCCTGAATCGCTCGTCGGCGACCTGTCGGTGGGCGAGCGCCAGCGTATCGAGATCATCCGCTGCCTGCTGCAAACGCCGCAGCTCATCATCCTTGACGAGCCGACTTCGGTGCTGACGCCGCAGGAAGCCGACAAACTGTTCGAGACGCTGGATCGTCTGCGTTCGGAAGGTAAATCCATCCTCTACATTTCGCACCGCCTCGAAGAGGTCAAACGCATCTGCGACCGCGCCACCGTGCTGCGTCACGGCAAAGTCGTCGGCCACTGCAACCCGCGCGAGGAAACCGCTTCGTCGCTGGCTCGCATGATGGTCGGCAACGAGGTGCAGGCGGTGGTGCGCGCACCCGTCGAGGGCATCGCCACGGCCCAGCCGCTGCTCGAAATCCGCAACCTCAGCCGCAAGCCGGCAACACCGTTCTCAATCCCGCTCAAGAACATCAGCCTGAACGTCCGCGCCGGCGAGGTGATCGGCATCGCGGGCGTCGCCGGCAACGGCCAGGGCGAGTTCTTTGAATCCGTCTCCGGCGAAGTATTGCAGCAGGATGCCGCCTCGGTGCGGATCCGCGGCAAGAATGCAGGCAATCTCTCCATCACCGGACGACGCCTGCTGGGCGCCGCTTTCGTCCCGGAAGAACGCCTCGGCCACGGCGCCGCGCCGCGCATGAAGCTTTCGGAAAACCTGCTGCTGTCACGCCATGCCACCGACGGCAAGGCCTTCGTCGGCGGCGGCGGAATGGTCAACAGCGCGGCCATCTACGCCGCCGCTCAACGCATCATCGAGGCGATGGACGTGCGCAAGAGCGCGCCGGATCCGGAGGCGGCGGCACTTTCGGGCGGCAATCTGCAGAAGTTCATCGTCGGCCGCGAACTCGACCGCCGGCCAAGCGTCATGGTCGTGAACCAGCCGACCTGGGGCGTCGACGCAGGTGCCGCTGCCCACATCCGCCAAGCCTTGATCGAGTTGTCGCGCAGCGGATCGGCGGTGCTGGTGATCAGCCAGGATCTCGACGAGCTGTTCGAGATATCGGATGCGATCGCGGTCATGCACAATGGCGCGCTGTCCAAGCCGATGCCGATCGCCGAAGCAACATTCGAGAAAGTCGGCTTGCTGATGGGCGGCGCCGAACCCGGTCACGCCGAACACACGATGGAGACGGCATGATGCGCCTCGAACTCGTCAAACGCCCGCAGCGCTCCGCGCTGTTTTCGGCCCTGTCGCCGTTCATCGCCTTCGCGCTGACGATCATCGCCGGCGCCATCATGTTCGCGCTGCTCGGCGTCAATCCGCTGACCGCATTCCGCATCTACTTCATCGAGCCGATCAGCCAGGTCTGGCAGTTGCATGAGCTGGCGATCAAGGCAGCGCCGCTCATCCTGATCGCCGTTGGCCTGTCGGTCTGCTACAAGGCCAACATCTGGAACATCGGCGCCGAAGGCCAGTTCATCCTCGGCGGCATTGTCGGTTCGATCATTCCGGTGCTGTATCCGCAGTTCGAAGGCCCGCTGGTGCTGCCGCTGATGCTGTTGCTCGGCATGGTCGGCGGCGCGGCCTATGCCGCGATCCCGGCTCTGCTCAAGACCCGCTTCGGCACCAACGAGATCCTGACCAGCCTGATGCTGGTCTATGTCGCCCAGCTTTTCCTCGACTGGCTGGTGCGCGGACCCTGGCGCGATCCGCAAGGCCATGGCTTTCCGCAGACCATCCAGTTCGGCGATTCGGCCGTGTTGCCGGAGCTGATGCCGGATGCGGGGCGGGCGAACTGGGGCTTTGTCTTCGCGCTGATCGCCTCGGTGCTTGTCTGGATCCTGATGAGCCGCATGCTGAAGGGGTTTGAGGTGCGCGTGCTGGGCTCAAGCCCGCGGGCAGGGCGCTTCGCTGGCTTCGGCCTCAACCGCATGGTGTTCTTCGCCTTCCTGCTGTCGGGTGCGCTGGCAGGGCTTGCCGGCATCTCCGAGGTCTCCGGTGCCATCGGCCAGCTGCAGCCGGTCATTTCGCCCGGCTACGGCTTCACCGCCATCATCGTGGCGTTCCTTGGCCGCCTCAACCCGCTCGGCATCGTCGCCGCCGGCCTTGTGCTGGCGCTGACCTATCTCGGCGGCGAAGCAGTGCAGAGCGCGCTCGGCATCTCCGACAAGGTGGCGCGGGTGTTCCAGGGCATGCTTTTGTTCTTCGTGCTCGGCTGCGACACGCTCATCCACTACCGCATTCGACTGATCGGCCTGGCGCTGACCAAACAGGAAGGTCCCGCGAAACTCGAAGCCGCGCCGAAGCTGAAGGAAGCCCGTTGATGGACATCACCGTAAACATCCTTCTGACCATCGCCACGGCGGCAACGCCGCTGCTGATCGCGGCAATCGGCGAACTGGTGGTCGAGCGCTCCGGCGTGCTCAATCTCGGCGTCGAGGGTATGATGATCATGGGCGCCGTCGGCGGCTTCGGCGCGACCTATCTCACCGGATCACCCTGGATCGGCCTTCTGGCGGCAATCGCCATGGGTGCCGTGTTCTCGCTGCTGTTTGCCGTCATGACGCTGTCACTGGCCACCAACCAGGTGGCGACCGGCCTGTCGCTGACGCTGCTCGGCCTCGGCCTCTCCGGCATGATGGGCACCAGTTTCGTCGGCCAGCCCGGCGAACGGCTGCCCAACCTAGACATTCCCGGCCTGACCTCGATCCCTGTGATCGGCAGATTGCTGTTCGGGCAGGACCCGATCTTCTACATTTCGATTGCGCTCACCGCCGCCGTCATGTGGTTCCTGTTCAAGACCCGGACCGGCCTGACGCTGCGCTCGATCGGCGACAGCCACACGTCGGCCCATGCGCTGGGCATCAAGGTCATCCGCTATCGCTATCTCTCCGTGATTTTCGGCGGCGCCTGTGCCGGCCTCGCCGGCGGCCACCTGTCGCTGGTCTACACGCCGCAATGGGTCGAGAACATGAGTGCCGGCCGCGGCTGGATCGCGCTGGCTCTGGTGGTGTTCGCCTCGTGGCGGCCATGGCGGGTGCTGGCCGGCGCCTACATCTTTGGCGCGGTGTGGATCGGACAGCTTCATGCACAGGCTTTTGGCATTCCAGTGCCTTCACAGTTCCTTTCTTCGCTGCCCTATCTGGCAACCGTCGTGGTTCTCGTTCTAATCTCGCGCAACAAGCGTCTGACGATGATGAACACGCCGGCTTCTTTGGGGCAGCCATTCGTTCCGGATCGTTGACAACAAAAACAAACGGGAAGCTCCAAGGCTTAACTCAGAGAGGTAACACAATGAAAAAACTGCTTATTGCCCTGATGACCACGACCGCCGCCATGTCGCTGGCAGCGACGGCCGAGGCCGCGGACAAGCTGAAGGCCTGCTGGGTCTACACCGGCCCGATCGGCGACTTCGGCTACTCCTACCAGCACGACCAGGGCCGTCTCGAGGTGGAGAAGGCGCTCGGTGACAAGGTCGAGACTGCCTATCTCGAAAACGTCTCGGAAGGCCCCGACGCCGACCGCGCTTTCGAGCGCCTGGCGCGCGAAGGCTGCAAGATCATCTTCGGCACCTCCTTCGGCTTCATGGACCCGGAAGTGAAGGTCGCCAAGAAATTCCCCAAGGTGATGTTCGAGCACGCAACCGGCTACAAGACCGGTGACAATCTCGGCATCTACAATGCGCGTTTCTACGAAGGCCGCTACGTGCTCGGCCAGATCGCCGCCAAGGAATCGAAGGCCGGCGTAGCCGGCTACATCGTTTCGTTCCCGATTCCCGAAGTGGTGATGGGCATCAACTCCTTCATGCTCGGCGCACAGTCGATCAATCCGAACTTCAAGGCCAAGATCGTCTGGGTGAATTCGTGGTTCGATCCGGGCAAGGAAGCCGACGCCGCCAAGGCGCTGTTCGACCAGGGAGCCGACATCATCGTCCAGCACACCGATTCGACCGCTGCCCTGCAGGTGGCGGAAGAGCGCAAGCTGCATGGCTTCGGCCAGTCCTCGGACATGATCAAGTTTGCGCCGAACGCGCAGCTGACCTCGCTCACCGACGAATGGGGCCCGTACTATATCAGCCGGGTCCAGGCAGCCCTCGACGGCACCTGGAAGCCCGACAATGTGTGGCTCGGCATCAAGGATGGCGCGGTCAAGCTCGCGCCTTTCACCAACATGCCCGACGACGTGAAGGCGATGGCGGAAGCCACCGAAAAGAAGATCGCCGACGGCTGGAACCCCTTCACCGGGCCGATCGCCAAGCAAGACGGCACGCCGTGGCTGAAGGATGGCGAAGTTGCCGACGACGGCACGCTGCTCGGCATGAATTTTTATGTGAAGGGCGTCGACGACAAGCTGCCGCAGTAAGCAACGCGAGATATCAATGAAGAGGGCGCCACACGGCGCCCTTTTTCATTCGGCTGGTTGCGTCCCTGCTTGTGACGAAATCTCGCGAGCCCGACATAGAGGGGATCGGTTCCGGTAGGGGCGAAATGACACCCTGGGTTCACTTCGACACGAGCGGTTTGCTCATGTTGATTCCGGTTACCTGAAAGCCCGTGACTTCATAAACATGCCTAGCGCGTTTGTTGTCGCCAGCCACTCGGAGCTTTATTTGTTGAAAACCTTTGCGTTTCAGGTCGTTTTCAAGAACTTCTAAGGCCTGCTTACCGAGGCCTTGACCCTGATAAGCAGGAAAGATGTGAAAATCGCTGATGAATGCCGCGCGCATCGTCGGATCCTGTTTGTACCACAGGTACCCAATAAGCTTTTCAGGGGTTCCGGTCGGATCGATCACGCACAGCAAGACGTGGCCGATCGTATCGACGCCGTCAGGTAAGTCAGATGCGATTTCCTGTTTCGCTTGTGCAAGAGACTCGTTATCGGAAAGCCGATAGTTCGAGGCGATCTCGGACGCGTAGTCAGGAATAAAATAGTCGAGATAGGCCAAAAACTCGCTGTCTCGCATCGGCCTTAACGAAATCATTGAGTAACTCCTTTATCGAGTTTGCTGATACCGAGATCTCAGGCGATCCAGCGATAGCTGCGGCCTTTCGTTATCAAGCCGTCACCTTCGGTGCCAGCCGGTCGGATTTAGGACGTTCCCCCGCTTGACGACCGAGCTCCTGTCGCGAGCCTTGGCTGCGGCGAGACCAGATTGACCGGCTCACTGATCAGATCGCGTTCGAACCCGGCAATGCCGGAGAGAAAGGTCGCCAGTATGCGTCCGTGCAGCGACGACAGATCGAACGCCATGCCGTTCATGGCGCCCCATGTGGACAGTTCTGTGACAAGCACCGCATCGGTCAGTCTGGCTTGTGCAAGCGCCATGACTTTTTTGCGCTCAGCACGATCCAGCTTCGTGCCGGAGCCCGTCTCTTTGAATATCGCGGCCACGTCGTAACCGATCAACCGCGAGGCCGAGGCAGATCCTGAGCAGCCGCTGCGCGGGTCGTTCGCAGGTGCGCCAGATCGCCCACG
The DNA here is from genome assembly GCF_040321205.1 of Mesorhizobium sp. M0496. Taxonomy (NCBI): domain Bacteria; kingdom Pseudomonadati; phylum Pseudomonadota; class Alphaproteobacteria; order Hyphomicrobiales; family Phyllobacteriaceae; genus Mesorhizobium; species Mesorhizobium sp. M0496. Next base: position 25,511 of record NZ_JAMYRC010000058.1, read on the forward strand.
ACACGAAGACCATGAGCGCTATGCAGCCAAAGGCGGCAAACCATTTGCCGACCAGAGGTGCCGCGGCATTGATGGCGAGATAGCCGATATTCTGGTGCAGCAGGTAGAGCGGATAGGTCAGCCCGCCCAGCGCCAGGGTGAGCGCCGACGGCCTGACACGATGGCGCAGCAGCACCGCGCCGATCAAGGCCGCGTGCATGACGACGTTGGCGACGACGAGATTGGCCGAGGAGACGGCAATGCCATAATGGCCCTGCATCCAGTGCTGCGTCACCGACAGCGTGCCGCAGGAGATCAGGAACGATGCAGCAAGCAGCAGCAAGGCCGGCAGCGAGCGGCCATGCGCATGGAGGTGGTGGAGCAGCACGCCAGCAGCGAAGAACGGTCCGAACTCGGTGATGAACAGCAGCCTGGCAGCACCGCTGCCGATGAAGAATTCGTTCCAGGCCGAGATGGCCAGCCAGATGAAGATCAACTCCAGCTTGCGTTTCTGGAACAGCCCCGTGAGGAGGGCCAGCGTCACCCATCCGTAGAACACCAGTTCAAGCACGATCGACCAGTAGACGCCGTCCATGAAGGATTGGCCGAAGGCCGGTGCGAACATCGACAGGTTGGCGGCATACTGGCTGAAAGAGGCTGGAAGCAGCGGTGAGCCTGCCAGAAAAACAATCGCGAAAGTGATCGTCATGCAGAACAGGAAACCCGGATAAAGGCGAACGAAACGCGCGATCGCAAATTGGTCCCAGCGGCGGTTTTCCGCCGACCAGGCAATGACGAAACCGCTGATCAGGAAGAACAGATTGACGCCGAGATAGCCGTAGAGGGCGAACGGCGCGGCAAGCGGATATCCCTCGGTGAGAAAGCCTTCGGCGGCCGCGCCGCGAAAGAAATAGTGAAAGAACACAACAACCAGCGCCGCCGCCAGCCTGAGCAGGTCCAGCGTCGCGATATAATCCTGCCGGGCAGGTCTGGTGTCCATTCGAGTTCCCGCATTTACGATCCGGAAACCATAGAGCGGATCGCGACTGAGCGGGTTAAAAGGCCGGAACTATCGCTGAATGTGGTAAATCTGCGTGGCTGGATCGCTGGACTATCGCCGCGCCTCAAGGCTTCGGATGGAAACTCGACTGAGGCTGCAAATCGGAAGCCGAGAACGTCCCGGCTCCGACGATGACATGTCCGACAGGTACCGTTATGTCGCGCGCAACGCCGGCACCCTTCAACAATCCCGCGCGCCGGTCGGAATCGGGTTCCCGGAAGCTCCCGCCGGCTTCCAGCCTGCATCCGTCGGCGGTGACGGCACCGAGGATCTGGCTGCCCGATCCAAGCGTGGTCACGCCGAAGACCGCCGCACTATTCGTATACCGCCCGCAATCGCCGATTTCGATCGCCGCGCCGGGTCTGTTCGCCTTGGCGGTGAAACCGCCTTCTCCGAATTGGTTACGCGAACCAATTCGGATTTTGCCCACGGATGCATCGACAAGGGTATTGGCGTGAAACGTATTGTCGTCCCCGATTTCAAGCACGCCGCTGCCGGTGCAGAACAGATAGACGCCGGGGAAGAAAATGTTTCCACGGCCGACGATCGCGCGAGAGGAGATCAGCACCGAACAGGGATCGTAGATGATGTTGCCGCGCCGCGAGAGGCCAATCACCTCATCTATCGAAAGCAGGCCCTGCTCGCGCCGGACTTGATCGAGGTGGTCGGACAAGGACGCGCTCATCAGCCCGAGGCCAACCGTCAGACCGCCGAACCGTAGAGATCGTAAGCATCGGCGCGATCGATCTTGACGGTGACGATGTCGCCTTGACGCAGCGGGCGGCGCGACTGGATGTGCACCGAGCCGTCGATCTCGGGCGCGTCGTATTTGGTGCGGCCCTTGGCCGACGTGCCATGCGCCTCGTCGATCAGCACCGGCAGGCGCTTGCCGACCTTCTTGGCCAGTTGCGTCGCCGAAATCTTCTGCTGGCGCTGCATGAAGCGGTGCCAGCGCGCCTCCTTGATCTCCTGCGGGACCTGCTCGAGACCGAGATCGTTGGAGCGGGCGCCCCGGACCGGCTCGTATTTGAAGCAGCCGGCGCGATCGATCTTGGCCTCGTCGAGCCAGTCGAGCAGCATCTCGAAATCTTCGTCGGTCTCGCCGGGGAAGCCGACGATGAAGGTCGAGCGGATGGCGAGATCCGGACAGACCTCGCGCCAGCCGCGAATGCGCTCCAGCGTCTTTTCGCCATGTGCCGGGCGGCGCATGTTCTTCAACACCTGCGGCGAGGCATGCTGGAAGGGAATGTCGAGATAGGGGAGGATCTTGCCATCCGCCATCAGCGGGATGACGTCGGCGACATGCGGGTAGGGGTAGACATAGTGCATGCGCACCCAGATGCCGAGCTTGCCCAGCTCCTCGGACAGATCGAGGAATTTCGCGCGCACTTCGCGGTCGCCGAACATGGACGTCTGGTACTTGATGTCGATGCCGTAGGCGCTGGTGTCCTGCGAAATGACCAGGAGCTCCTTGACGCCGGCCTTGGCCAATTTCTCGGCCTCGCGCAGCACATCGGCGGCCGGCCGCGAAACGAGGTCGCCACGCAGTGCGGGAATGATGCAGAAGGTGCAGCGGTTGTTGCAGCCTTCGGAAATCTTGAGATAGGCGTAGTGGCGCGGCGTCAGCTTGACGCCCTGCGGCGGCAGCAGGTCGATATAGGGATCGTGTGAAGGCGGTGCGGCCTCATGCACGGCCGCCATCACGCTCTCATAGGCCTGCGGTCCGGTGATCGCCAGCACATTGGGATGCCTCTCGCGAATGACATCCGGCTCGGCGCCGAGGCAGCCGGTAACAATGACCCGGCCATTCTCCGAAAGCGCGGAGCCGATGGCGTTGAGCGACTCGTCACGGGCGGAATCGAGAAAGCCGCAAGTGTTGACGACGACAAGGTCGGCCCCGTCATGCTTGCGTGCGATCTCGTAGCCCTCGGCACGCAGGCGCGTGATGATACGCTCCGAATCCACAAGGGCCTTCGGGCATCCAAGACTGACAAAACTCACGCGGGGAGCGGACATAGAGGGTTTTCCGGGCTTTTCAGGATTGCCGGCGCAGTACCACACTTATTGCGGCATTGGTATGGGCACGCCTGCGATGCGGCAAAACGCACTGCGGATATGCTTTTCCGGATCGAAGACGCGGCGGACAGCCGCCTCAGCTGACCGCGCCGTTTACATGCGGCCAGACTTCCACCGCACCACGATAGACCATGTCCACCGCGACATAGAGGATGATCAGGAGGCCGACATAGGCGATCCAGCGGTGGCGCTGCAGCAGTTTTGCGATGAAAGTCGCGGCGAGGCCCATCAGCGCGATCGACAGCACGAGGCCGATGACCAGCACCGGAAAATGATCGCGCGCGGCACCCGCGACCGCCAGCACGTTGTCGAGCGACATCGACACGTCGGCGACGACAATCTGCAAGGCTGCCTGGCCGAGCGTCTTGCGCTTCGCCTTGCCGGCCACCGCTTTGTCGCTGTTGAGATCGGAATTCGACAGCGCCTCGGTCGCTTCCAGTTCATCGGCATGGGACGTGCTCAGCTCGCGATACATCTTCCAGCAGACCCACAGCAGCAAGATACCGCCGGCCAGCAGCAGGCCGACGATCGCCAGCAGCTTGACGGTGACCGCGGCAAAACCGATGCGCAGCACCGTTGCCGCCAGCACGCCGATGAGGATCGCCTTCTTGCGTTGGTCAGCCGGCAGGCCGGCAGCGGCAAGGCCGATGACGATCGCATTGTCGCCGGCCAGCACGAGGTCGATGGCGATGACCTGGAGCAGGGCGGTCAGGCTGGCAGCGCTGAAAAAAATGTCCATCGACCGGAAGCCCTTGCTGATTTTGCCGAGTGTTCGTCGATTATCCAGAGGCCCTAACTTGGTGGTCCCTTGGCGTCAAGGGATCACGCGTGGTGACGTCACTGAAGCATCGTTACGGCAAAGTCGGATCAAAGGCTCCGCGACGGTCGCCGGCAGCGGGGCAAAACCATGGCCGATCACAAATCAATCGTAGAGATTATACTTTGCCCAATCGGCTTCCGGAATCTCGTCGCCGATCCGGTAGCGGAGCTGTAAAACTTCCATATGGTCGGGCGCCGTCTGGCACTTGAATTTCAGCCGGTACCATTGCCCCTTGCTGCGAAACGCAGCGCCCGGGCTTTTGATTGCATCCGCGCCCATTTCGGGCGTCGCGAAGGCATAGGCGACGACGCGATCGGCTTTGAACTTGCGATCGTCGTGGGTGATCCGGTCGAGCACTTCGGCGTCACAACGCTGTTCAAGACGGGTTTGGGGATCGAGTTTCAACAGACCGGCGCGCAATGCACTGTCCATTGCGTTGGCTGGAAAACTCAGTGTCACTGACGCCAAGGCGGTCATGCAGAGCTTCTTCATGGGCGGGACTAGCAACATATTTTGTCGGATAAATCAACCAAGCGGACCGCCTCGAACCCCGCAGGCGTCATCAATCAAATGGTCGAAGCGTTCAAAATTGCGTGTCGGGATTCATCGTGCGATGCCTGTGGCCAACGGACCAGCGAAGCACGGCCGGCATCCGTGAGATCGTAAAGACCGCGGTCGACGCGCGCGAACCAGCCATAGACATTGTGCTGCAGGATTTTCGACGCGATCGGCGTCAACGCCTTCAGATCGCGCGGCCGCCTGGGTCCGTCCACCATCGCGGCAGCGCAGGCGAGGGCGCTTTGCCGATAGGCCGTCATGATCGGATTGCGCGATCCTCCTCCCGCAACGGGGTCGCCGCGACGGCGCTGGTGCTCGTCGACCAGGCGGGAGCGCCGGCGCGCATTCTTGCGCGGCGCCAGCGCGATCGGGCTAAGAAGCACCTCGACCCGGTCAGCCGCGGTCACGCCAAGCAGGCCGAAGCCAAGGCGACGGCAGAGATTGCGAAACCTGGCGTCGCTTTCACGGCCCTTGCCCCGGGCCGACATGCGTGCGGCCAGCCACACCTCGTCGCAGACCGTCGCGCGATCGACACCTTGCAGCACCAGCTCGAGATTGAACTGCAGCTTCAGTTCGCAGATGACGACGACGGGCGGCTCGCCCTCGCGTAGCGCGACGATGTCGCAGCCGCCGATCTCGCCTTTGACGACGAAGTCGAGGCTTTCGAGGAACCGCTTCACCGGCGCATAGAGTGAGGTCTCGTTCATGCCTCGAAGGTTTAGCCGATTCGACGCAAAAAGCCTCCCGCGGGGGCGGCGCCTGACGGCCCGCCCGAAAACCGTCGATGTCAGGCTTCGGTGCTCGGCGCTGGTCGATTCAATGGCTTCCCGCGGGGGCAGGAGCGGATAGCCGATCTGACCGAAATAGGTGGAGGGGATCGGATCGTCGACGCCATATTTCTCCGGCACCTTGTCGCCGGTGACATTGTAGGTGCCGAACATCATGTCGAGGAAAGGCAACTGCCCGGCGAAGTTCTTGTCATAGGCTTCGCGCTGGTTGGCATGGTGCCAGCGATGGAACTGCGGGCTGGCGATCAGCCATTTCAACGGGCCGAACGGAATCCGCACGTTTGAATGAACAAGCAGGGTGTGCCCAAGGTAGATAATCGAGAAGACAGCGATCGAAGCTTCGGAGAAGCCAAGGAAAAAGATCGGCGTCAGCGATATTGCCTTTGTGACGATGGCGTCGACCGGGTGATTGTGGAAAGCACCGAGCCAGTCCAGATCCTCGATGCCGTGGTGGATCGCGTGGAACTTCCAAAGCGCCGGGATTTTATGGAAGGCCCGATGTGCCCAATAGACGCCGATGTCGGCGATCAGGATGATTTCCGCAACCTGGAGCCAGACGGGCTGACCGCTGACGGCTTGCGTTATCGATTGCGGGACCAGAATTGCAGCGGCGCCGAGGGCACCGGCCGCCATGATGGCGATGGCCACCTTTACGATGAAGCCGTTGAACAGCAGATAGATCAGATCGACAGCCAGACCCTTGCGGAAGATCTTCTGCGGCCGCTCGGCAAACAGATGTTCGAACGGAATGAAGATCAGCCCGCAGATCAACAGTGCCTTAATGCCAAAGATATCCATTCAATCGCCCCGGCGCGCCATCTGCGCCACTGAGAAGAACCACATCTTCCCTTTCCAAAGGCTGAAGGCTCTGTGTTCGCGCAGAGGCGCCGCCATCATGAATGGTGGATGGGGAGCTAAAACAGAAACTATCAAACTATTGATTTCATTAAAATTTCTTCGGATTTCGGTGGGACAAGTGGATCATAACAGCGAACTCTGAAAATGATTGGAACATCAATGTCTTAAGGGGTTCTCTCGGCACTCTTAGCGTTGTCAAAGAACATACAAAGGAGATCATATCGCTTTACGAGAGCGGCTTGGGGGCAGGGTCGGATTGCCAGAATGATTGGAATAGGAGCAACTTCTGTCCATCGCGTTCTTGTCGCATCGGGCATCGAAAGGCGACCGACAGGTGGCCAAAAGAAACGACGTTCATAGCGTGTTTGCGGGAACGGTGCAGAGGTTTAGCGCCGAATTCAAATGCGGCTTTTGAACGAACGAATCCTTTTGCCGCCGCGCCCGCAATGACTAATTCCTTCACGGATGCCCGCCACGGGGGCGGCGTATGCTGACACGAGATTGTGACGCATGATGGAGTGGAAGCAGGGGAGTGGTTCTTCAGAACCTCAATTTCTTACGGCGCTCTAAGTCGCAAGTGCACCGAGTCTGACAGCCGAACAGCGGATCTGACACGCGGACCGCATCGATCGCCTATTATCGATGCTTTTGCTGGTTGGCGCCGCGCTTCAGGCATGTTCTCATACTGACAATGCCGCTCGCTGAAGTCGCCAGGTCGCGGGTTTTCCTTTGCCCTCACTCCGGGAGTTACTGTGATCGAACTTGACCTTGACGTGGAGCGAATCCTTGGAAGGCTGTGAGGAATGGAAACGGCCGCCGCGCGAGTGGCTCGAAGCCAAGACCCAATTCGCCATCGTCTTCGGCGAAAGGCTCGTCAGCCAGTGACGAAACCGGTCTCGCGCATAGAATTCCTGACAGTCCCCACCATGGCTGGTAAAATCAATCCTGCCAGTCGCTGAACAATTGCAGCCTCGCCAAGCACAAGATCGACACTTGCAATCCGTAGCCGCTCATTGCCCTCAAGCATCCCATAGGCTGCGTCTAGGGTCTCAGCACCGAGGCCAGCATGATGAGGGTAGAGCAGCATCACTTCAGGGCAACGGTAAAGCCGCGCGTAGGCCATCATCTGATAGACATCGGCCTGCGAGACGCCGCGTTTGGCATCTTCGGGATTGCGCCCGATACGCTTCCATTTCGTGTCGATTACCATGACGGTTTGGCCGTTGCGCTTGATGAGGATATCGGGGGTTGTTTGGAATCGCCTCCTGCCAGCCTCACCTTCCTCGATCAGGCAGTAGAGTAAACCGCCCTGCGCATGCACGGTCAGCTCGCTACCCCGGAGCGCCCGTCGGGCGAGTGCTGCGATGTAGGCCTCGAACAGATCGTTCATGGCGAAAAGCAACGTAATCCCCTGACCGCCCCTCGCATCGTGGTTGGTATGTTGCCATTCGCGCCTCAAGAACATCGTTGCCAGCCTATAGAGCGTCTCCCAACGTCGGCTGGTGCGGTCGATGCGCACTAATGCCCAAGGCAGTGCGCCGACGGGAACATCGCTCACATCGGCCAGAAGTAAGCGCAGCTCATCAAGTCGGCGCTGGGTTTCAAGCGTCCGCGCATGGCGACGCAACATTAGGACGCAAGCCTTCATGATGCGCAGCAACGGCGTATCGGGCATCAACGAGTCGAACCGGCATGCGAGCCGATCGGGCCGCACCGCATGGTGCGTGAACTGGCGAATGACATCCAACCGCCCGCGCAGCGCGGAAAGATCTTGGTTCTGGTCCAGATAGGCGAGCGGCAGCCCGCGCCGGGCTTCCACCAGTAGGCGGTCGGCAAACAGGCGGATCAGAATATCGAGCAGTGTATTTTTCTGGCGCCCCATAGCCAGTACCTGTCCGTCACCCAATTTGAGACCAAGCGCGACATCGAGCATGGTGACAAGGCGTGTACGGACCGTTTCATCGTCCTCATTGGCCTCGGCATCGATCTTTGGCAAAATCTCGAGACTGCAACCCGGGGCGGCAATCACGCCTACAACCTGCTGCGTGCCTATTTCACTGTAGCGATCAACCAGGATATTGGTGCCGGCGCGGTTTGCCAAAGGATGCGACCGTGCAGCCGTCAAGAGGGTATTCGCCTCTCTGCGCGTGAAATTCTGTTCGGATACCTGCCCGCTACCGTTGTGGATGCCAACACGCCCCCACTCGTGAACGGTCAAATGCGTCATGGATGAAACCGCGCGATTACGCGTTTGGCATGGCGGGTTTGATCTTGCGGGAATGGTGCTGGCCATTCACGCCATGAACATGCGGCAACCGGTGGCAGCGCACCGAGATTATCCAGAAACGAGCCGAAGCCGTTGACGTCAAGGGCTGAGCTGCTTTGTGGGCTGCCAAATTTGCCCGATTCCAGTTCCTGTCCGGGAGGAGCACCAAGCGCCGGCGCAACGCGCTCGACGGGAAGGCCGAGGGAAAGTTGATTGGCAGGGTCCTGCATCATTCACTTTCTACTTCCTGCGCTCCTGCTGCCTTGCCGAGCAAGCGATTGAAAGCGTCCGGCTGGAAGGGGGAAGGTACCGACCAGCTCGATAACCGATCTCCTTCGATGCCCGGCGGTGGGTCGAGTTTTTCCTCTCGGATAAACCCGTGCCCAAGTACAGCCGCGACCCGGCTCCAGTCCTCGAAGAAATATTCCTGCAGCAGCGGGATCACCTTCTCGCGCATGGCCGCATGAACCTGCTCAACTGTTACACAGCCAATGAAAAAGGCGTGGCCGATACGATGTTCGCGATCGATCAGATATTCGATCCGCTTGTTGATGGTGATGAGCACGCCGACTAGGTCAATACCTGTCCGTTGGCTGGATTCTGTCAACAAGCTGGGCTCCGGAGCCATTTCCCGGAAACGAAACCGCCGCCGCAGTGCTGTGTCCAGCAAGGCGATGGACCGGTCCGCCGTATTCATCGTCCCGATGATGTGGAGGTTGGCGGGGACCGAAAAGGAACGCTTGGAGTATGGCAGCGTCACCGACAGGGCGTTATCCATACCCGCACGCTTGTCGGGCTCTAGCAGGGTTATTAGTTCACCGAATACCTTGGACACATTGGCGCGATTGATTTCGTCAATGATAAGAACGTGAGGCAACAGCTCACCCACGGCTCCCTGGCCACTTGCATCTGAAACCAGACGCGCGATCAGTGGGCGATTCAGTTCGGAATCCTTGAGCCTGTAGATGGTTTTTTGGATGAACTTGGGTGAGTAGAGCTCGCCGACGTCCAATCCATTCGTGTCGTGCCACAACCATCGCACCTTGCGGCGGTGGCAATATCTACCGTCAGGACGCGGAGCATACTCATACTCGCCTTCTACGATGCCAATGGCCCTGAACCGGTTGTTGCCCTTGGAAACAATCAGGACATCGCCGATTTCAAGCTGATTTCGGAAAACATCAGGCGATTGAACCAGCCCCTTATTGGGCGTGATGTCCTGATCGGGAAAGCGCTCCTTCGTCGCCGCAAGAATCTCGTCCCGATCGCCGAACCGTGGATCGCTCCAGTCTATATCGCTGAAGCCAAATAGAGCGTAATCGCTTTCGATGGATTCCGTATAGACGTAATCGAAGGCAGAATTAGCTGCTTCGCCAAGTGACATCTTGTAAATCGCCCGGTCTGCAAGACTTAAAGGCTTGCTGTCGACCACCAATTCTCCGGTCTCTGCACGCTCGGCAATCTGGCGGAAGACGCCTGATTCTGGCTGCAGATGGAAGCCGGCGGGCTCCCCGTTGCTATTTACGATAGGAACGGGCCGCAAGCCCTCGACAAAGTCCTCATAGCCGTAGCTCTGGTGGAAAGTGACAAAGCTTATCCGCTTTTCCGCAACCAGCGTGTTGTAACGCGCCATAAGGGCTGTATGCCCCTCTTCTGTTTCGGGGAAATCGGCCTGACCATCACAAAGAGCCACCGCTTCCCGCGCCGTGTGATAAGTCTTGCCGGTGCCTGGGGGGCCATAGAGGATGAGGTTGGTGGGCATCTTCATGGCAGTGCCTTCACTGTTGTCACGGGCCGAGTGGCGATAATCATCGGGCCATTTGCCAGGCCGCTGCGGGCTGTGGGGCAGCCAATTTCGGATGGAGCTTTCTGCTGTAGCCATGGCAGCTCCGAATCTTTCGGCGGCTTCTGCATTGAGCTGGTAATCGCCGACAAGACCAAGCAGCTCATTCTGATGGCTGAATCTCAAAAAGGGGCCGGCTGTTCTGAACCGTAGCGAGCCAATCGTCCCTTCGGCACGATTGCCATGCGAAGATTTACGGCCGAACCTGATCTGCGGGATATCGGTATGATACCAGTCAAACCCGATCGCGTTGACCGCACGCGCCATTTTGCAGAATGCCGCACGCTGTTCGCTACTCCACGCCGGTCGCCGCGCCCGAAAATCGGCATTACCATCGAACCGCGCAAGAAGTTGCTCATCGCTTATCGGCATTTGAGCGGACAGATCATCGGCCAAGGCGAAACGATAGGTCATGTTGCCCCCTTGTCCGCTTGCTGGACCTGAGATGATTTCAGGTTCGCCCAAACCGGCAATTTCCCGGAACTTTTTCTTTTCAATGACTTGGCAGACATTGGGCATCTGGTTGGACAGTCCCAACTCCTTGTGCACGTCACCCGCCCTGATCGTTATGGTGGGATCGCCACGACGCCGAGCCGGATCGACGTAACGCTCAATCAAGTGCTCACGTATTAGGTCGGCCTGGACCTGCTTTTCCTTGGCTTGGCGCCGATTCTCGACTTCATAGCCCAAACGACGGAACTCGGAATGAATGGGGCCTCCCTCCGCATCCCGGAAGGTATCTCTTTGACCCTTCACCTTAATGTCCGGGTTTCCGGGAATTGAGCTGTAGGCGACCAGGAAGATCGCTTTGGCCGGGTAACGTTCCTGCGCTCCGGGACGGAATACGACATAGTCGAAATTGGTGGCAAAACCATACTCCTGCATGAAGCCGGTGTCGCCCCGGTCATACTCCTGCATGACGGCTTCGATCGAATCCCTCGTCAGCAGGACATCATGCCTGTCGTCTTCTTTCACTCTGTCAGCCCCCACTGCCGGCTCAAATCGGAAGAGATTGCAATCTGAGATCTTTCAAAAACTGGTATTTGCTTGGTCACGCTCTCGCCTTGAGATCATGCGGATTGAGGCAACATAAGTCCATGCTTCGGACGAGGCGATTGAATCCAATATAACCTCGCGCTCTTTGCTTTCGCGAACCGGAGATCGGGAATAGCGCACCACGCCGTCTCGTGCGTCGTTCAAGCTGGCGAAGTGGACTTCCCGCCCGAGGGTGCTCGCTACTCAAATGAGTGTTTTTCTCCTCTGTCGGATGTACAACTAATTTGGTGCCAAGATCCTTAAGAAACAACCGGAGGATTTGGGGTCTCGTCACCTCTAACCAAGACTAAAAGGGATCGTGTCCCGCTGCGTGGTGTAGCTGACGGCTTGGTCGCCGCGCTCTCCGGCATGGGGCCGGGCTGATCAGCGTGCCACGGCT